>NZ_JBYSZW010000035.1:0-82800 GCF_058787575.1 Cupriavidus sp. FW305-3-2-15-C-LB2 | reverse complement strand
GGGGAGGGAGAGGGGGCGGTTGCGCCGTCAGTGCGGCGCGTCAGGCGGCGCCTGGTCCAGCTCGCGGTCGCGGGCGCGGGCCACGGCCTCGTCGCGGCTGCTCACGCCCAGCTTGCGGAAGATGTTGCGCAAGTGCCATTTCACCGTCTCCGGCGACAGGCCCAGGGTGCGCGCAATCTTCTTGTTGGGCAGGGCCTGGCCGAGCAGGCGCACGACATCGGCTTCGCGGTCGCTCAGTTCCTCGAGGCGCGCGTCGGCCCGGGCCGGGTTGCCGGCGGGCGCGGCAGCCGCGGCCGCGCCGCCCGCTGCGCCGGCTTGCGCGGCGCGCGGCGGCACGGTGGCCTGCAGGCGTTCGACATAGAAGGCCAGCACCGGGTCCAGCGTGGTGTCCGCGGCCACGCGCACGATCTGGCCGAGCGCGCCGGGGCAGGCATCGATCACGCTGCGCATCAGCCCGAGCCGGTGGCCGCGGCGCAAGCCTTCCAGCACATGCGTGCGTGCCGCCTCGGCGTCGCCGCGGCGCGATGCCACCACGGCCGCCAGCATGTGCATCTGCGCCACGTGGCGTTGCCAGCCGCGCGCCTCGCAGTACGCGATCAGCGCTGCGGTGCGGGCCTCGGCCCCGCGCATGTCGTCATGCGCCAGGCTGAGCAGCAGGTGGGCGCGCTCGGTCACCATGTGGATGGCGTCCAGCGAGCCGCGCGGCGCGTTGCGATGGCGTGCGGCAATGGCATCCAGGCGCGCCAGCGCGGCCTCGGCGGCGGCAATGTCGCCGCTGGCCAGGTGCAGCCGGATCTGGTTGGCCAGGCTCTGCGCGACCAGCCGGTCCAGGCGCAGTTGGGTGCCGTAGTCTTCCAGCCGCTCCAGTTGCACGAAGGCATCGAGCCGGTGGCCACAGATCCAGTGCGCGGCTGCCAGCACGGTGTGCACCCGCAGCACCGAGTCCGGGATCGAGACCCGCTCGAGCACGTCGACGCGGTCCTCCAGCAGCCGGCGTGCAGCCTCCAGGTCGTTCTGCTCGTACAGCGCCTCGCCCAGCAGGGCCGCGGCAAAGTACTCCGGCTCGGCGCCGCCGTGGCCCGCTTGCTCGACTTCGCGCAGCACGTCGCGGGCGACGCGCTCGGCCTGGATCATGTTGCCTTCCAGCGCATGGCTGAAGCCGATCATGCAGCGCCCGTTGAGCATGCCGCTGGCGGTGCCCAGCAGCGGCACGCCGTCGATCACCAGCGGCGCTGCCTCGGTCTGGATGCGGCGGGCGCGCTCGTAGTCGCCCAGGTGCATGTAGAGCCACGACAGCAGGTTGTTGCGCGAGCCGATAAACAGCGCCGGCATGTCGGCGGGCACGTTCTCGATCTGCGGCAGCAGCGCCAGCGCGCCCTGGCTGTCGTCTTGCAGCAGCACCAGGGAAAAGCGCAGCAGCGCGAGCCGGTAGCGCAGCGAGGCGTCGCCCGGCGGGATGTCGGCCTCGAGCCGGTCCGCGGCCGCGGCGCACGCGTCCAGCTCGCGCGAGAACATCTGCGTGCGCAGCGCCAGCAGGCGCAGTTCGGGGCGCGCCTGCACCTGGTAGGCGGGGATGGCGCGCAGCAGCCCGAGCGCCTTGCGCACCTCGCCGCGCATGATCAGGGTGTCGGCATAGCGCTGCACCAGGTCGGCGGCGGTGTCGGCGTCGCCGGCCAGCACCGCATGGCGCACGGCCTCTTCCAGCATGCGATGGTCGCGGAACCAGCGCCAGGCCGCCGCGTGCACGGCGCGCTGCTGGGCCTCGCTGCGCGAGCGGAAGCGCTGGGCCAGGGTTTCGCGCAGCAGCGGATGCAACCGGTACCAGGATTCGCGCTCGGGGCCCTGCGCCGGGGTGATGAAGAGGTTCTCCTGTTCCAGCCGCGCCAGCAGCGCCAGGATCTCGCCTTCGCCCAGCGCCTGCTCGCCCAGGGCCTCGCACAGCGACGCGGTGAAGCGTTCGCACGCGGCGGCGCGCACCAGCAGCTCGGCTTCGTCCGGCGCCAGGCGCGACAGCACCTCGCGTTCGAAATATTCTGCGAAGGCGCCGGCATCCTGCACGCTGGCCTGCACGAAGCCGGTGGCAAAGGTGAGGCCGCTGGCGTTGGCCTTCTTGCGCTTCCAGTGCGCGGCAAAGAGCTGCAGGCCGGCCACCCAGCCGTCGGTCAGCTCGTGCAGCATGCGCGCATCGCGCGGGCTGATGTCGCCCAGCTGGGCGCGCAGGAAATGCTGCGATTCAGCCAGCGTGAAGCGCAGGTCGCGCTGGTCCAGCTCCAGCAGCATGCCCTGGTCGCGCAGGCGCCCGAGCGACAGCGGCAGCGCCACGCGCGAGGCCAGCACCACATGGAAATTGGCCGGGGCATAGTCGAGCAGCCACTGCAGCGGCTCCAGCACGCGCGCCGTCAGGTGGTGCACGTCGTCGAGCACCAGGGTCACGTCGCGCGGGTGGGCGGCAATGCCGCGCACCAGCGCGATGATGGCGCGCTCGACGGCTTCGTCGTCGGTGCCGCGGTCGGCCAGGACCATGGCTTCGCGCGTCAGCGCGGGGCTGACCTCGGACAGGCAGCCGAGCAGGCGGTCGAGCCAGCGCTGGCGCTCGTTGTCGGCCGGCTCCAGCGTCAGCGCGGCCATGTCGAAGCCGAGCGCGAGCAGGTCCAGCCGCCACGCGGTCAGCAGCGCGGTCTTGCCGTAGCCGGCCGGGCCCTGCAGCACGATGCAGCGCCGGCGCCGTGCCTCGGTCAACTGCACCAGCAGGCGCTCGCGCGCGACCACGCGCGCCGCGCTGCGCAGCGACGCCGGCCGGGACGGCTGCGAGACTGGCGCGGCGGGCTGGCTGCGGGGGGCGGCTGGCGGATTGGCTGGCGTCTGGGGCATGGGCGAGGCAGGACGGTGCAGGTGAGATGCGGAGGAAATGCGGGTGGGGCAGCGCGATGCCGGGCAAAGGCGGCACGTTGTCGCGATTGTACTGGCAGACGCGGCGCGGCGGCCAAGCCACGCCTGGCCGGCTGTCCGCGTGGCCCGGGTGAGACGCGCGCAGCACCCGCAGGCCACCAGCAACAGGTGGGGGAGGGTTTGCCGGGTGCCCGGTCACAAGGCGTCGCCTTATATCTGCTGGCCAGTGGTGCGCGCGTGGCCTGTTCCTGGAGCCAACCCCGCCCGATCCGGACGAGGTTGCCGATGGGGGCGGGCGCGAGCGCGAGATCCTCGCGCTGCTTGAGCAGTCGATGTCGAACAAGCGCATTGCGCTGGTGCTCAACCTGAGCGTCGACACCGTCAAGTGGAACCTGCGCCAGATCTACGCCAAGCTCAATGTGTCGCGCCGCTACGATGCGATCCTGGTGGCGCGCAGCGCGTTGCAGCGGCCGGGCTGACCGCACTGGCCACCCGGCTGCGCGCTTGCCTTATTCCGCGGTGGCGCCGCTGGCCTTGATCATCTGGGCGACCACGGGCTCGGTCGCGTCGAATTCGCGCCGGAACTCCGCCGGCGAGTTGCCCACCGGATCCATGGCCAGTGCCTCGAGCCGCGCGCGCATGGTCGGCGACTGGACCGAGGCCCGCGCTTCCGCTTCCAGCCGCGACAGCACCGCCGCCGGCGTGCCGGAGCGCGCGAACAGGCCAAGCCAGGCAGGCGAGCGCAGTTCCTGCTCCTTCAGCCCGGCCTCGGCCATGGTCGGTACGTCGGGCAGCTCCTTGATGCGCTTGTCGCCCATCACGGCGAGGGCGGTAAGCCGGCCGCTCTTGATATGCGGGCCGAGCGTGCTCATCGAGCCGATCGCCCAGGCGATATTGCCGGCGATCATGTCCTGCGCCATTGGCGCTTCACCCTTGTAGGCCACATGCGCCATGTCCAGGCCGCGCACCTGGTTCAGGTGCGCGCCGACAAGGTGCGGGAAGGTGCCGACGCCATAGGAGCCGTAGCTGACCTTGCCCTTGTTCTTCGCGGCCCAGTCGAGGAACTGCTGCACGTTCTTTACCGGCACGTCCCGGTTCACGGCCAGCACGATCTTGGCGATGCAGAGTTCGGTGACAAAGGCCAGGTCCCGGCGCACGTCATACGGCACGTTGCGGTACAGGTGCGGCGTGTTGATCAGCGGCGAGGAGTGGGTGAGCAGGATGGTGTAGCCGTCCGGCGCGCTGCGCGTGATGGCCTGCACCGCGATCACGCCCGCGCCGCCGGGCTTGTTGTCGACGATGATGGTTTGCCCGAGACGCTTGCCCATGTCCTCGGCCAGTGCGCGCGCCACGGTGTCGGTGGCGCCGCCGGGCGGGCCCGGGACAACAACGGTGATGGGACGCGACGGGTAGCTCTGGGCACCGCAGGCGGCGCTCCACGCCATCGCTGCCATCGCGATCAGGGACTTCATGCGCATGATGTGATACCTCGGGAAGGGGGGTAGGAGACTGCGCAGCAAGAAGGGCTGCATGTGGGAAGTTATAGGATGCCCGGCACCTTGCATGCCCCCCATATCGGCTGGGCGGGATTGCCCTAGGTGGCGGTGCCACGCAGCGGGGCAGCCATGAAAAGAATGCTCCGGCACGGGGCCGCCGGAGCAAAAACACGCGGCCGGACGATGCCGGCCAGGTGGACATTGAGTTGTGCGGCGCGGCGCCTGCCGCGCGTGTGCGCCTTAGCGCTCTGCCATCAGCCCCAGGCCCTGTGCCTGCAGCTGTGCCACGCCATCGGCATCGAAGCCCCAGTCGCGCAGCGCGGCGGCGCCATGCTCGCCGCGCGCCGGCGCGGGGCCGGAGATCTCGGAAGGCGTGCCGAGGAATCGCGGCGCCGGTGCCGGCTGCACCACGCCCGCGACTTCGACGAAGCTCGGCGCGCCGTTTTGTCTGCGGAGCAGGACACTAGGCCTTGTGGTTCGGCAACGGAGCTCCCTGCATCTCCTGCTCCTGCAGTTCGCGCCACGCGATCTTGCCGGTGGCGGAGCGCGGCAGGCGTTCGACAAACTGCACGATGCGCGGCGCCTTGTAGGTCGCCATGCTGGTGCGGCACCACGTCAGCAACTCTTCCTCGGAAACGCCGGCGCCGTCACGCCGCACGATCACCGCCTTCACGGTCTCGCCCCGGTGCGGATCGCGCGCGGCGATCACGCAGGCTTCCAGGATGGCAGGGTGGGTATGCAGGATCGCTTCCACCTCGGCCGGCCACACCTTGTAGCCCGAGGCGTTGACCATGCGCTTGAGGCGGTCGCGCATGACGAAGTAGCCGTCGGCATCGACGCTGGCAAGGTCGCCGGTACGGAAGAAGCGCTTGCCGTCGATCGTGATAAAGCTCTCGACATTGGCCGCGGGCTGGTTCCAGTAGCCCAGCATCACCTGCGCGCCGTGCACCACGATCTCGCCGACCTCGCCGCGCGGCACTTCGGTCAGCGTGGCGGGATCGATGACGCGCGCATCGACGCCGTAGGTCGGCACGCCCAGGTGCCCGGAGCGCGCTGCGGCAAGCGGGTTGGCGATGATGAACGAGGCAGTCTCGGTCAGGCCGTAGCCTTCGACAAACTGCAGTCCGTAGCGCTCCTTCATCAGCCGCGCGGTACTGTCGGGCACCGCCGCGCCGCCCCCGACCACGCAGGCCAGGCTGCTCAGGTCGAATGACTCGATACCTGGCTGCGCGAAGAACTCCACCAGCATCGGCGGCGGCGCAGCCCAGAACGTGACGCGATGGCGCGCCACCAGCTGCGCCACGGTGCGCCGGTCCCAGCGCGGCAGCAGCACGATGGTGCCGCCCATGTAGACCGGCGCGTTGATGCCGTTCTGCAGCCCGAGCAGGTGGAACATCGGCGCCACTGCCAGGAAGGTCGATTCGGCGTGCGAGCGCCGCCACAGCTGCGAGCCCGCCACCGACACCATCACCGTGCGGTGCGTGTGCATGCAGGCCTTGGGCGCCCCGGTGGTGCCCGAGGTGTAGGGCAGCATGCACAGGTCGTCCAGGCCTGCGGAGCGCGGCGATGGCGTGGAGCCGGCGGCCATGGCCTGCTGCCAGTGGACCGCGCCGGCCGGCAACGCCGCGCCGGACGAGCGCTGCTGCACCCAGTCCGGAATCGAGAGTCCGTCGTCGGGCTGCGCGGGCAGGGCATCGCCATAGTGATGCACGATCACGTGGCGCAGCGGCGTGGTGCCGACCAGCGGCGCCACCTGGCCGACCAGCTCGCTTGCGGCAAACGCGGCCACCGCGCCGCTGTCGGTGACGATATGGCGCAGCTCGTCTTCCAGCAGCATGGCGTTGGCCGGCACCACCACGGCATCGGCGCGCAGGATCGCGTGGTAGGCCACGATGAACTGCGGGCTGTTCTGGCTGAGCAGCACCACGCGGTCGCCGCGGCGCACGCCGCATGCCTGCTGCAGGTAGCCGGCCATGCGCTCCACCTGCGCCAGCAGTTCGGCATAGGTGGTGGCGCCGTGGTAGAACTGGACCGCGACCTTGTCGGGAAAGCGCCGGGCCGAGATCTCAAGGTTCTCCGCCAGGGTGGTGTGCGGCATATGGAAGACGCGCGGCACGTCGCCGAGCGCCACTGCGGCGTCCACCGCAAGCGGACCCGCGGGGACGGCGGTGACGCCTGCATCGGGCAGATAGTTGTGGGTCATGGTTGTCTTTACTGTCATGTTGCAGTTGCCGTCAGAGCGCGGTATCGCCCATCCAGCAGCCGGCCTCAGGCCAGCGTGAACGTCGGTACCGGTGCGCCGCCATCGCTGGGCGAGAACTTCACCTGTACCTTCTGTCCGATCCGCACCGTGTCGAGGTCGCAGTCGACGATATGGGTCATCATGGTCACGCCTTCGTCCAGCTTCACGTAGGCGATGCAGAACGGATTGGGGCCGGCGCGGCGCGTCACGCTGAAGCTGTAGATGGTGCCGCGGCCGCTGGCTGGCTTCCATGAGGTGGTGCCCATGCAGAACGGGCACAGCACGCGCGGATACCAGTGAGGCTTGCCGCAGTCGTCGCAGACCTTGACCAGCAATTGCCCTTCGCGCGCGGCCTGCCAGAAGGGAAGGTTGTCGGGCTGCTCGTCCGGTGCCTTGTAGGCAAAGGGGGTATGTGGGGTCGTCATGTCATTGCTCCCGCGCATTATTCACGTTCAAGGATCAGGGTGGCGCTGCCGTGGCGCGAGCCCAGGTAGCCGCCGGTGCCTTGCGCCAGCGCCAGGTCGCAGTTGGCGACCTGCACCGCCGGGTGGGCTTCGCCGCGCAGCTGGCGCACGGCCTCGATGACCTTGGTGATGCCGCCGCGGTTGGCCGGGTGGTTGTTGCACAGGCCGCCGCCGTCGGTGTTGAAGGGCAGCTTGCCGACGCCCGAGATCAGGTTGCCGTCGGCGACGAACCTGCCGCCTTCGCCTTTCTTGCAGAAGCCCAGGTCTTCCAGCTGCATCAGCACGGTGATGGTGAAGCTGTCGTAGATCGACGCGTACTTGATGTCGGCCGGCGTGACGCCCGCCTCGGAAAATGCCGTCGCGCCCGAGAAGCGCGCGCCGGACCAGCTCAGGTCGACTTCGCCACCGAGCTGGCCCTTGATGTACTCGCCGGCGCCGCGGATCTTCACCTTGGGCCGTTTCAGCGTGGCGGCGATTTCCGGGCGCGCCACGATCAGTGCGCCGCCGCCGTCCGATACCACGCAGCAGTCGAGCTTGTGCAGCGGATCGGAAATCATCGGCGAGTTCAGCACGTCTTCGACCGTGACCACGTCGCGCAGCATGGCATGGGGGTTGTGCTGCGCGTGGTGCGACGCGGCCACCTTGACCCAGGCGAACTGCTCGGCAGTGGTACCGTACTCGTGCATATGGCGCATGGCTGCCATCGCGTACAGGTTGACTGTGACCGGGCTGAAGGGGCTCTCGAACGGTGCGTCGGGCAGGTTGGCGCCCCAGTTGCGCGCCTGCGTGCCGCTGGAGCCTTCCGAGCGCGGGCGCCCCGCCAGCGTGATCAGGGCCACGTTGCACTTGCCGGCCGCGATGGCCTGCGCCGCATGCGAGACATGGACCAGGTAGGCGGAGCCGCCGGTGTCGGTGGAGTCGACATGGCGCACCTTGAGACCGAGATAGTCGACCATGTTGACCGCGCCCAGCCCCGGCGCGTCGCCGGCGCAGAAGTAGCCGTCCACGTCGGCCAGCGTCAGGCCAGCGTCCTGCAGCGCGCCCTTGGCGCTTTCAGCGTGCAGCTGCGCCACCGACTTGTCCGGTGCCTTGCGGGTCGGGTGCTCATAGGCCCCGACGATATAGGCCTTGCCCTTGATGCTCATCTTTTCTCCTCTGGTGCGTCAAATGGTGCTACGCATGGATATTGCAGGGGTTTCCGGGCCGAACGGCACCCTGCCGCCGAGGCACTGTGCGATCTCTTCCTTGGTGCGCACCCTGCTGAAAGACTCGATGGCGTCGATTACCTGCTGCGCATTGCACACGCGCCCGGCCGTTCGTCGGTCAGTTTTTGCACGTTGCGCTCATTTGGTCGATCCCTGCGACGTCCGGCATGCGGCTTTATGTACGTACATAGTAAGAGATCAGCGCGGTTCGGTGGCAAGTCAAGGCGCCGACCCACCCGTATCGGGTGGGTGAATTTCCGCCAAGATTTCCTGGATATTCCGATCATTGACATAGCTTGGTCCGCCCTCCACTATGTACGGACATAGTCACGGCGGGAGACGAGGTCTTGCGCCAGCATGACGGTGCCGGCCGAAGCGGACCGGCGCTTCTTCGAGGCCTGAGCGGCGCGGCTCCGGGTGCCGCTGCCGCTTGTCTTAGAATGCGCGGACCCATTTTTCATGCATCGGCCCGGGACATCTCATTGCCATGCGCAACCAACTGAACGACAAGCGTGCGGAAGCACAGGCGGCGCCGGGGGCGACCGCCTCGACCCGCTATGCCGAGCTGGCCAGCACCCTGGTCCGGGATATCGTCGAGGGCCGCCGCGTGGTCGGCAGCCTGCTGCCGACCGAGCATGATCTCGCCGAGCAGCATGGCGTCAGCCGCCATACCGTGCGCGCGGCACTCAAGCTGCTGCAGGACTGGGGCTATATCTCGCGCAAGAAGGCGGTGGGGACCATCGTCGAGAGCGCCAACCCGGACGCGTCGTACATCCAGTCGTTCGGCACCGCCGAAGACCTGGTGCTGGTGGCAGCCACCGAGATCCGCAGTATCGAGGCGGTGCACAGCGTCACGCTGGACCGCGCCGAGGCCCGTCTGCTGGAGGCGCCGATTGGCAGCGAATGGCTGCGTTTTTCCGGCACGCGGGTCGATGCGCGCAAGGGCAGCACGCCGGTGGCGCGCGCCGACATCTACATCGACGCCTCGCTGGCGCACCTGGCGGATACCATCCGCAACAACCCCAGGCTATTGGTCAGCGCGCTGATCGAGCGCGATTGCGGCGTGGCCATTGCCGAGATCCGGCAGGTGATTCACGGCGTGCTGATCGATGCGCGGCTGGCAGCGGTGTTGGGCGCCGAGCCGGGCTCGGCCGGCCTGCGGCTGATCCGCCATTACAAGGACGCGCAGGGCAGGATCCTTGAGATCACCGACACGATCTATCCGGCGGACCGGGTGACGGTGGCGTTCCAGCTCAAGCGCAGCCGGGTGCAGCTGTAACGGCTGCATCCCGGCGCAGCGAAGGAGACAAGGATGAAGGCTGCTGTCCTCTACGAGGCCAAGACCCCGTTCGTCATCGAAGACGTTGTCATCGGCAAGCCCGGCCCGCGTAAGTGCGGTGCCGGCCGCGGAAGATGGTGACGACTTGGTCGGGCTGTTGCTGCAGCGAGCGGTGCAAGGCTCTGGTCAGGTACAAGGTTGTCTGCGTCAATCTCTAATCTGTGCATGAGGTGCTGCGAGTACTGCCGATCATAAGCCGGGCTTTGCATTCGAAAATTCCAGATTGTGGGGTTCGCAGGTGGTGCCCCCTCGCCGGAGACTCTGCCTGATTCATCTTCCTTCGGGGCGCTTCTGCGTCGCCTGTCTGTGTGACGCAGTGCATACCGAATGCTCGCGGCGACCGCTACAATCCGCGATGGGACATTTACGAACATGGCGAAGAAGGATCGATGACCTACATCGTTGAAGCGGTGGACGAAGCCTTGGGCTTGCTGATGCTGGTGGCCGAGCACCCATCGCTGGGCGTGACCGAACTGGCGCGGCGGGCCGGGCTGACCAAGGCGCGCGCGTTCCGCCTGCTGACCACGCTGGAGCACCGCGGCCTGATCGCGCGCGAGTCGCCGGCAGCGGTCTACAAGCTCAGCTACAACGCGCTGCTGGTGGGCAATGCCGCGCGCGAGCAGTTCGACCTGGTCAAGCTGGTGGCGCCGCGGCTGGCGGCGATCGGCGCGGCCTGCGGCGAGAACGTGATCGTGCGCGTGCGCGACGGGCTGGAGTCGGTGTGTGTGGCGCGGCATGAGTCGACCCAATCGGTGCGCGTGCATACCGAGATCGGCAACCGCCGGCCGCTGCATGTGGGGGCCTCCGGCAAGCTGCTGCTTGCCTACGCTGCGCCCGAGGTGCTGGACGCCGTGCTGGCGCACCAGCTGGAACGTTTCACCGCCAAGACCATCATCGAGCCGCAGTCCCTGCGCGACGAGCTTGCAGCGATCCGCGCCGCGGGCTATGCGGTGTCGCTTGGCGAGCGCGATGCCGATGCTGTCTCTGCCGCCGCGCCGCTGCGCGATCACAGCGGCGCGGCAGTGGCGTCGCTGAGCATCGCCAGCCCGGCCAGCCGGACCACGCAGGAGGCGCTGGACCGGCATGTGGCGATGGTGGTGGCGGAGGCCGCCGCGCTGTCACGCGCGCTCGGGCATACCGGCGGCTGAACCCGGCTGGGCGCGGCAGGACCGCGCAAATTCCCGATATCTCAAAAGCGGCGCTTCGGCGCCGCTTTTTCTTTGGCCGCGCGAATCACAGGGGTAAACCCTGCTTTTCGACGACGGCTTCGATGTCTTATTCTTCGATACGCGGTATCACTGAATGAAACATTGTTTCGAGAAACGAACCAGATCCCCATGTCTCACCTTGCTGTCCACCTGGCGTCACGTATCGCCGCTGCCCTGGCTGCCTTCGCGCTGCTCGCGGCCGGCCACGCCGCGCATGCCGCCGACCTGCGCATCGGCTACAAGGCCGAGATCAGCGCCGCCGATCCCCATGTGCTGGACGCCGCCGGCCGCAACCTGTGGGGCCACGTGTACGAGACCCTGGTCGGCCTGGACAATGCGCTGCGCCCGGTGCCCCAGCTGGCCACGGCATGGCGCCAGCTGGACGACCGCAACTGGGAATTCCAGCTGCGCCCGGGCGTGCGTTTCAGCAACGGTGAGCCATTCACCGCCGAGGATGCACGCTATTCGATCGAGCGCGCCATGAAGCTGCCGGGGGCGCGCACCTTCCGCACTTACCTGAAGTCGGTTGCAGCGGTAGAGGTGACGGGGCCGCTGACGCTGCGCGTGCGCACGCGCTCGCCCAATCCGGTGCTGCCGCAGAACATCGGCATGGTGGCGATGCTGCCGCGCTCGCTCGGCAAGGCCGTGCGCGAGGCCGACTTTGCCCATGGCAGTGCCAGCATCGGCACCGGCCCATACAAGCTGGTGGCCTGGGAGCACGGCCAGCAGCTGACGCTGGCGCGCAATCCGGGCTACTGGGGCGGACCGCAGCCGTGGCAGCGGGTGGTGTTCCAGTTCATCCCGAAGGAGCCGGCGCGGGCCTCGGCGCTGCTGTCGGGGCTGGTGGATGTGATCGACGCCTCGTCGGCCAGCATCGCCGAAGCCTTTGCGCGCACCAACGGCCGCATCCGCACCGTATCGGCGACCTCGTACATGCTGAACTACCTGCAGCTGGACCAGGCGCGCGCGGTGTCGCCTTATGTGCAGGACAACGCCGGCCAGCCGCTGGCGGCCAATCCGTTGCGCGATGCCCGGGTGCGCCAGGCCATCAGCCTGGCCATCGACCGCGACCTGATCGCGGCGCGCGTGACCAGGGGCGATTCCGTGCCGGCCGGGCAGATGGTGCCGCAGGGTTTCTTCGGCTTTGCCCCCAACGTGCCGGCGCCGCGTGCCGATGCCGCGCGGGTGCGCCGCCTGCTGGCCGAGGCTGGCTATCCCGAGGGCTTCCGCCTGACGCTGCATTGCCCCAACGACCGCTATCTGAACGACGCCAAGACCTGCGAGGCGGTGGGGCAGATGCTGACCCGCGCCGGCATCCGCACCGAGGTGCGCACGCTGCCGTATTCGGTCTATATCACCCGCGCCACCTCGGGCGGCGACGGCGGCAAGCCGGAATTCAGCGTCTTCCTGCTCGGCATCGGCGCGGTCAGCGGCGATTCGCTGGAGCCGCTGGTGGCGGTGGCGCATGCGCAGGACAAGGCCGCCGGGCTGGGCGCCAACAACCGCAGCGGCTATGCCAACGCGGCAGTGGATGCGCTGATCGAGGAATCGATGCATACCATGGCGCCGGCGCCGCGCGACCAGGCGCAGCAGCGCGCGGCCGAGAAGCTGGCCGCCGACGCGGGCATCGTGCCGCTGCATCACCTGCGCGCCGCGTGGGCCTATCGCGACGGGCTCGCGGTGCAGCCGCGCAGCGACGGCTTCACCTATGCCAGCAATATCCGCCCGGCGCCGCCCGCCGCCCCGCAACGCTGACCCGCGCCACGGACTATCCCGCCTTTAATCATCATGTTCGAAACCCTTCTCAAACGGCTGCTGCAGAGCCTTGCGGTGCTGTGGATCATGTCGGTGCTGACCTTCTGCGCGGTCAACCTGATCGGCGACCCGGTGCACCTGCTGGTCAGCCCCACCGCCACCGAGCAGGAAATCACCGAGGCGCGCCACGCGCTCGGCCTGGACCTGCCCATGCCGCAGCAATACCTGCGCTTCCTGCAGGGCGCCCTGCACGGCGACCTGGGCGATTCCTTCATCTATAACCGGCCGGCGATCGAGCTGATCGTCAGCCGCGTGCCGGCCACGCTGGAACTGGCCGTGACGGCGCTGCTGCTGTCGCTGGGCATCGGCATCCCGATGGGTGTGTTTGCGGGCCTCAAGCCGCATAGCCGGCTGGCGCGGATGCTGATGGCGTGCTCGCTCGGCGGCGTGATCATGCCGACCTTCTGGATCGGCATGATCTGCATCCTGGTGTTCTCGGTGAACCTGGGCTGGCTGCCTTCGGGCGGGCGCGGGCCGGTCAGCACGGTGCTGGGCATGCCGCTGTCGGTGACCAGTTGGGAAGGCATGCGCTTCCTGCTGCTGCCGGCGCTGACGCTGTCGCTGTTCAAGATCTCGCTGGTCGCGCGCCTCACCGAGGCCGGCACGCGCGAAGTGGCCGGTCAGGAGTACATCAAGTTTGCCCGCGCCAAGGGCGTGGGCGGCGCGCGGCTGGTGCTGCGCCATGTCGTTCCCAATGTGCTGATCCCGATCGTCACCGTGGTCGGCCTGGAGTTCGGCCACCTGATCGCGTTCTCGGTGGTGACCGAGTCGGTGTTCTCCTGGCCTGGCATGGGCAAGCTGATCATCGATTCGGTGCTGGCGCTGGACCGTCCGGTGGTGGTGGCCTACCTGCTGGTCACGCTGGTGCTGTTCGTGGTGCTGAACCTGGTGGTCGACCTGCTCTACGTGGTGCTGGACCCGCGCCTGCGGCACAAGCCGGCCTAGATCCCGCCTCCGCTGCCGCTTTTCTCCCTCCAAAAGAACGAGACTGAACCGATGTCCCTGCCTGTATCTGAAGCCGACACTGCCGTGCCCGCGCTTGCGCCGGCCGCGGCGGAACCGGCGCCTGCCGCCGCGCCGCCTGCGGCACGGCCCTCGCTGCTGCGGCGCTTCTGCGCCAACCGCGTCTCCGCCGCCGCGCTGGCACTGCTGGTGGCGCTGCTGCTGGTTGCCGTGCTGGCCCATGTGATCAGCCCCCAGAATCCCTATGACCTCGCCACGGTGTCGGTGATCGACTCCGAACTGCCGCCGGGCAGTGTCGGCTACGAAGGCCGGCCGCATTACTGGCTGGGCACCGACGGCGCCGGGCGCGACCTGCTCAGCGCCATCTTCTATGGCATCCGTATCAGCGTGGGCGTGGGCGTGATCAGCGCGGTGGTGGCGCTGATGGTCGGCAGCGCCGTGGGCCTGGCCGCGGCGTACTTCGGCGGGGTGGCGGATGCCGCCATCATGCGCGTGGTCGACCTGCAGCTGAGCCTGCCCGCGGTGCTGGTGGCGCTGATCCTGCTGGCGGTGCTGGGGCAGGGCGTGGACAAGACCCTTCTGGCGCTGGTGATCGTGCAGTGGGCCTACTTTGCCCGCACCGTGCGCGGCGCGGCTCAGGTGGAGCGGCGCAAGGAATATGTCGAGGCCGCGCTTGGCCAGGGCTTGCCGGCGCTGCGCGTGATGTTCCGCCATATCCTGCCCAACTGCATGGCGCCGCTGGTGGTGACCGGAACGCTGCAGATCGCGCATGCGATCACGCTGGAGGCCACCATGAGCTTCCTCGGCATCGGGCTGCCACGCACGCAGCCGTCGCTGGGCATGCTGATCGCCAATGGCTTCGAATACATGCTGTCGAACAAGTACTGGATCAGCATCTTCCCGGGCGTGGCCCTGGTGCTGCTGATCGGCTCGATCAACCTGGTGGGCGACCGCCTGCGCCGCGTGCTCAATCCGCGGCTGGAAGGGTAAGGAGCCCGGCATGGCACTACTGGAAGTTACCGGCCTGAGCACCAGCTTCGCGCTCGCGCGCGGGGCCGTGAAGGCGGTGGATGGCGTGTCGTTTGCGCTGGAGCCGGGCGAGATCCTCGGCATCGTCGGCGAGTCAGGCTCGGGCAAGTCGGTGACGGCGTTTTCGCTGATGAACCTGCTGGACCCGCCCGGGCGTGTCACTGGCGGTTCGGTGCGCTTCAAGGGACGGGAGCTGCTGGCGTGTTCGCCGCGCCAGTGGCAGGCGCTGCGCGGCGACCGCATCGCGATGGTGTTCCAGGATCCGATGATGTCGCTCAACCCGGTGATGCGCGTGGGCGACCAGCTGGCCGAGACCGTGCTGGTGCATCACCGCCGCACCCGCGCGCAAGCGCACGCGCAGGCAGTCGACGCGCTCACGCGCGTGGGCATCCCGGCGCCGGAGCAGCGCATGCGCGCCTATCCGCATGAGCTGTCGGGAGGCATGCGCCAGCGCGTGGCAATCGCCAATGCGCTGCTCAACCGCCCGGACCTGATCATTGCCGATGAGCCCACCACCGCACTGGACGTCACCATCCAGGCGCAGATCCTCTACGAGATGAAGCAGCTGGTGCGCGAGACCGGTGCCGCCGCGATCTGGATCAGCCATGACCTGGCCGTGGTCAAGGACCTGGTCGACCGCGTCTGCGTGATGTACGCGGGCAGGGTGGTGGAGCAGGGCCCGGTCGCCGACCTGATTGAGCGGCCGCTGCATCCGTACACGCGCGGGTTGCTGGATTCCCTGCCCACGCCGGCCATGCGCGGCGCAACGCTGCGCGCGATCCCGGGCGCGGCCCCGGCGCTGGCCGCGCTGCCACCGGGCTGCGCCTTTGCGCCGCGCTGCCAGCGCGCGCAGGACGCATGCCGCCAGGCGCCCGCCGAAACCACCGTGCGCGGCCGGACGCTGCGCTGCTTTTATCCCCTGGAGGTGGCATGACAGTCATGCTCGAAGCGCGCAACCTGCAGAAACGCTTCTCCATGAGGCCCGGCCTGCTGGGACGCATGGCCGGCAAGCCAGTGCAGGCGGTGCATGCCGTCAATGATGTCTCGCTGCAGGTGAAGAAGGGCGAGGTGCTGGGTGTGGTCGGCGAGTCCGGCTGCGGCAAGTCCACGCTGGGCCGCATGCTGGCGGGGCTGCTGCCGCAGACGGGCGGCGAGATTGCGTGGGAAGGCAGGCGCGCCGATATCGCGTCCGCCGGCTATCACCGCGCCGTGCAGATGGTGTTCCAGAACCCCTATGCCTCGCTCAACCCGCGGCTGCGCATCGGCCAGGCCATTACCGAAGGCGCGGTCTATCACGGCATGGTCAAGCGTGCGCGCGCGGCGTCGTTCGCCGGCGAACTGCTGCAGCAGGTGGGGCTTGATCCCAGCTACGCCGAGCGCTTTCCGCATGAGTTCTCCGGCGGCCAGCGCCAGCGCGTGGCCATTGCCCGCGCACTGGCGCTGCGCCCGCGCCTGCTGATCTGCGACGAGGCCGTGTCCGCGCTCGACGTCTCGGTGCAGGCGCAGATCATCAACCTGTTCATGCAGCTGCGGCGCGAACACGAACTGACCTATGTCTTCATCAGCCACAACCTGGCGGTGGTGGAGCATATGTCGGACCGCGTGGTGATCATGTACCTGGGCCGCATCGTCGAGAGCGGCGCTGCGCGCGACGTGTTCGGCGCGCCCAGCCATCCCTATACCCGTGCCCTGCTGGCCGACGCGCCGCGCCTGGGCGCCAGCCCGCCAGCGCACCAGCCGATCCGCGGCGAACTGCCCAGCCCGCTGGCGCCGCCCACGGGCTGCGCCTTCCATCCGCGCTGCCCGCATGCGAGCGCGCGTTGCGCGGCCGAAGTACCGGTGCTGCGCGATATCGGTGGGCGGCTGTCCGCCTGCCACTTGAATGACTAGATAGCTGCCGCCCGGCCGGCCCACGCTCCCCCCTGTGCATCGATGCCATCCCGCCGCGCGCGCGGCGGGCGGGGAGCGTGCGCGCTGCGCGGACAGACAACGCGGCAGTTGGGATCACCCTAGGGGGACTTGTGCGTTGGCACACAACAATAGAGGGAGCAGAAGCATGAAGGGTATCCAGACCAAGAGTGCGCTCGCACGCGCCTGCATCGGCGGCGCGCTGGCGCTGCTGTCGGCCGCGGCCGACGCATCGGTGACGCTGTACGGCCGCCTCGACACCGATATCGAATACCAGAAGGGCCCGGACGGCCGCGCCACGCAGATGGTCGACAACGCCTCGCGCTGGGGCATGCGCGGCAGCGAAGACCTGGGCGGGGGCTTGCGCGCCGCGTTCGGGCTGGAGCAGGGCTTTGCCGCCGACAGCGGCACGGCCACCAACCCGCAGTTCCGCAATGCCTTTGTCGGACTGCAGGGCGGCTTCGGCGCGATCGCGCTGGGGCGGCTGGATTCGGCGACGATCGTGGGTTCGCCGATCTACTCGCAGGTGACGCAGAACATCGACTTCGCCATCCATGATGCGGGCGCCACTGCCATCGGCACCAAGGTGCTGAACGCGCGCAACCGCGTGTCGAACGCGCTGGGCTACGCGACGCCGGAGTTCGGCGGCTTTTCAGTACGGGCGCGCGTGAACCTGGCGGGCCCCGATCCGGCCACTCCCAACGCCAGGTCGCCGGTGCGGGCCGAGGACGACTTCCGCCAGTACGACCTTGGCCTTAACTACGCTGCCGGCAACTTTGCCGCGGGCGTGGGCTATTCGCGCGATGCCAAGGCCGGCGGGCTGGTGGCCAATGATTTCCGCGACAAGGTGCAGGCCGCGGCGTCGTATAACTTTACCGTGGTCAATATCTACGGCATCTACGGGCGCGACCGCTACGCCGGCACTGCCGCCACCCGCACCGACGTGCCTTACTGGCTGGTCGGCTTCACCGTGCCCTATGGCGCCCACAAGCTCACCGTGAACTACATGGAGCGCGCAGTACAGCGCGACCCGCAAGGCAGGCTCAAGAAGGTGCAGGCCGGCTATGGCTACAGCCTGAGCAAACGCACCATGCCCTACGTCTTCTTCGATCGCGAGGATCCCAACTCGCACAAGCCCGGTGACGCCGTGACCACGGTCGGCATCGGCATCCAGCACAAATTCTGATAATGGCCCTTCCTTATTCGCTGACTGAACCGGCCGGCGCGGCGCTGCCGCTGGTGGTGGACTCCCCGCACAGCGGGCTGGTGCATGCCGAGACCCTGCCGCTGGCGGCGCCCCCCGAAGCCCTGCTGACGGGCTGGGACGCTTATGTCGACCAGTTGTTCGCGCATGCGCCGATAGTGGGCGGCACGCTGCTGTGCGCGCGCTTCCCGCGCTGGATGGTCGACGTCAACCGCGCCCGCGATGACATCGATCCCGCGCTGATCGACGGCGCCATGCCTTATGCCGTGCAGCCCAGCGACAAGTCCGGGCGCGGCATGGGCGTGCTGCGCCGGCTGGCGCTGCCGGGCGTGCCGGTGTACGCCGCGCCGCTGTCGCCGGACATGGCGGAGTACCTGCTGAAGACCTACTACGATCCCTATCACGCCGCGCTGTCCGGCCTGCTGGCGCAGCATCATGCGCGCTCGGGCGCGGTGTGGCATATCGACTGCCATTCGATGAAATCGCGCGGCAATGCGATGAACGTGGACAATGGCGTGGAGCGGGCTGACTTTGTGATCAGCAACGGCGACGGCGCCACCTGCTCGCCTGCGTTTATCGAGCTGGTGGCGCAGTGCCTGCGCGGCTTCGGCTACCGGGTGGGCATCAACTGGCCGTACAAGGGGGCGGAGCTGATCCGTGCCTATGCGGACCCGGCGCACGGCCGCCACAGCCTGCAGATCGAAATCAACCGCGCGCTTTATATGGACGAGGCAAGGTTCGCGCAGCACCGCGGCTTCGCCGTGCTGCGCGGCCATCTCGACCAGTTGCTGGAGGCGGTGGCGGCATATATCCGCGAGGCACTGGCGCGATGATGGCGCGGCGCGCTCAGATCACCTTGCCGGGATTCATCAGCCCCTGCGGATCGAGTGCGCCCTTGATCGCGCGCATCATCGCCAGTTCGACTTCGCTCTTGTAGAGCCGGTTTTCCTCGCGCTTGAGTTGGCCCAGTCCGTGCTCGGCGGAAATCGATCCGTTATGCGAGCGCACGCTGTCGTGCACGATGCGGTTGACCTGGTCCTGGTGCGCCAAGAAGGCGTCATGGTCGACGCCTTCCGGCGGCGACACGTTGTAGTGCAGGTTGCCGTCGCCGAGGTGGCCGAAGGTCACCATGCGCGCGCCGGGGAAGGCGTTCTGCAGCAGCGCGTCGGTGGTCTCGATGAAGTCCGCCACGCGCGACACCGGCACGGCGATATCGTGCTTGATGTTCTTGCCGTCTTCCACCTGCGCCAGCGGGATATGCTCGCGCAGGTTCCAGAAATCGCGCGACTGCTGCACCGATTCCGCCACCACCGCGTCGGCGACCACGCCGGCATCGAAGGCGGCCGACATCATGGTCTCGAAGATGCCGCGCGCATGGGCTTCGCTTTCGCTGTCGGACAGTTCCAGCAGCACCAGCTGCGGGTGGATGTCTGCGAACGGATAGCGCAGCTGCGGGAAGTGCCGCGTCACCAGCGTCATGCTGAGCGCGGACATCAGCTCGAACCCGGTCAGCATGGCGCCCGCATGCGACTGCGCGATGGCCAGCAGCGCCAGCGCGGCACGCGGGCTCTGCACCGCGGCCAGCGCGGTGACCGAGGCGCGCGGCAGCGGGAACAGCTTCATCACCGCCGCGGTGATGATGCCGAGCGTGCCTTCTGCGCCGACAAAGAGGTCGCGCAGGTCGTAGCCGGTGTTGTCCTTGCGCAGCCCGCGCAGGCCGTGCCAGATCTCGCCCGACGGCGTCACCACTTCCAGGCCCAGGCACAGCTCACGCGTGTTGCCGTAGCGCAGCACCGCGGTGCCGCCGGCATTGGTCGACAGGTTGCCGCCGATGGTGCAGCTGCCTTCGGCCGCCAGGCTCAGCGGAAACAGCCGGCCGTGCTCGCGCGCCACCTCTTGCAGGTGCTGCAGCACCACGCCGGCCTCGACCGTGATGGTGTTGTTGAGCGGATCGACCTGGCGGATGCGGTGCAGCCGCTGCAGCGAAACCACCACCTGGTCCTGCCCGGCCACCGGCGTGGCGCCGCCGCACAGGCCGGTGTTGCCGCCTTGCGGCACCACCGCGATCTTGTGCGCATGGCAGGCATGGACCACCTCCGCGACCTCCTCGGTGGTGCCGGGGCGCAGCACCGCCAGCGCTTCGCCGCGATAGCGCTTGCGCCAGTCGGTCAGGTAGGGTGCCTTGTCGGCTGCATCGGTCAGCACGTGCTGCGCACCCAGCGCGGCGCGGCACAGTGCGAGGAAGGAGTCTTGAGGCGAGGTCATGGCGACGGCGGAATGAGGGTCAGGACTTGGGCGCGGCCGGCTTGCCGGCCGCCCGGGCGCGGCGCTTGTAGGGGCGCAGGTACAGGATGGTGCTGGTGAAGAACACCAGCGTCAGCGCCACCTCCACCCACGCCAGCGTGGACGAGGGCGCGCGGTCGCTGGTGGCGCGCACGATGCCCTCGGTGAAGAACAGCAGGATCAGCATCGACGACCACTGCATGGTGTAGCGGTTGCGCGTCAGCACGCCGCGCAGCGGCAGCAGCAGCGGCAGGAACTTGATGATCAGCCACGATCCGCCAGGGCGCAGCGGCGCCAGGAACCATTCCCAGGCGATGCACAGCACCACCAGCGCCAGCAGGCTGCCCACGCTGAACCGGTACAGCCAGGGACTGTGCAGCGCCTGGTCGCTCTCGGGGATGGGGCTCATGCCGCGCCTCCCGCCAGGCGCAGCGCGGTCTGAGCCAGCCGCCGGCCCATGGCGATGGCCAGTCCCGATTCGTCTTCCGTGACCGGGCCGCGGTTGTCGCCGTGGGCATGGTGGCTGGGGCCGTAGGGTGTGCCGCCCGAGGCCGTGGTCATCAGGCCCTTCTCGGAATATGGCAGGCCCAGGATCAGCATGCCGTGGTGCAGCAGCGGCAGCATCATCGACAGCAGCGTGGTTTCCTGCCCGCCGTGCAGGCTGCCGGTGGCGGTGAAGACGCAGGCCGGCTTGCCGGTCAGCGTGCCCGACAGCCACTGCGCCACGGTGCCGTCCAGGAAGTACTTCATCGGCGCGGCCATGTTGCCGAAGCGGGTGGGGCTGCCCAGGGCCAGGCCGGCGCACTCCTCCAGGTCGCGCAGCTCGGCATAGGGCGGGCCGTCGGCCGGGATATCGGACGCGGTGGCCTCGCACACGGTGGAAACCGGCGGCACCGTGCGCAGCCGGGCCTGGGCGCCGGGGACGCTGTCGATACCGTTGGCAATCAGTTCGGCTAGTTTGCGGGTGCTGCCGTGGCGGCTGTAATACAGGACGAGGATGTCGGTCATGGAGCGGGATGGCCGGCGGTGGCGGGGTGGTGTTGCGCGAAAGGTGCCGGAAGCAATGCGCGTATTATAGATGCGCCCCCCGCGCCATCTCCCATCGGCTTTGCGCCCCCGGTGCCGCGGGCCGCCTGTTTATCCGTCAGAACCAGATCCAGGAGGTTGTTTGCGCATGATCGGACCCCGCGTTGCCCGCCTGCGCCGGGAATGGAACCTGCAGAAGGTACGCGCCCTGGCGCGCTATGCGCTGCGCCGCGCCGGCGAAGACCGGCTGCCGCAGGTCTCGGCCAGCCTGACCTTCACCACCGTGCTGGCAGTAGTGCCGGTATTGACGGTGGCGTTCGCGCTGCTGGCCGCGTTCCCGGTGTTCCGCGACTTCCGCAACGCCATCGAGGCGTTCCTGTTCCAGAACCTGATCCCCGGCAACGTCAGTGAATCGATCCAGCGCTACCTCGGCATGTTCGCCAAGAGCGCGCGCGGGCTGACCGCAATGGGCCTGGGCGGGTTGATGGTCACCTCGGTGCTGACCATGCTGACCGTGGAAGACGCGCTCAACGCGATCTGGCGCGTCAAGCAGCGCCGCCCGCTGGCGCAGCGGGTGCTGGTGTTCTGGGCGGTGCTGACCTTCGGGCCGGTGCTGATCGGCGCGAGCCTGTCGATCAGCTCCTACCTGATCTCGGTCTCGGCGGGCTATGTCGGCACCATGCCGGTGGGGCTGGGGCTGCTGGTGGGCGCGACGCCGGTGCTGCTGTCGGCGCTGGCCTTCGCCTTCCTGTACACGGCGGTGCCCAATGCCTATGTCGAATGGCGCGATGCCATCGTGGCCGGCCTGGTGGCGGCGGTCGCGTTCGAGTTCGCCAAGCGCGGCTTCGGCTATTTCATCACCGAGATCCCGGCCTATACCGCGGTCTACGGCACCTTCGCCGCGTTGCCGCTGTTCCTGCTGTGGATCTACCTGAGCTGGCTGGTGACGCTGCTGGGTGCGACCATTGCCGCCAACCTGCCGGTGATCCGGCAGGGCTACTGGCGCCGCCGCACCTTTGCCGGCAGCGAGTTCTTCGATGCGCTGGGCGTGCTGCTACTGCTCTACCGCGCGCGCGACGAGGTGCCGCGCAGCGTTGGCGAACTGGACCTGGGCCGCAAGCTGCGGGTCGAGGCCGATTACCTGTCGGACCTGCTGGGCAAGCTCAAGGCCATGCATCTGGTCGGGCGCTTGCAGCAGGAGCGTGGTCAGGCCCATTGGGCACTGCTGTGCAATCCGTCACAGGTGACGTTGCGCACGCTGCATGACCGGCTGGTGCTGAACCTGCCGCGGCTGCCGCGCACCGCGCTGGCGCAGCAGCTGCAAGGGGCGGATGCGCTCAAGTCGGTCCTGGACAATCCGCAGCTGGATCAGACGCTGGAGGCGGTGTTCCGGCAGCAGCCGGCCGATCTGCCGCCGACTGAAGGGGATGGGGGGAGCCACCCCCAGCGGCGCACGCTGGAAGTGGTGCCGCCGGGCTGGCATGGCCAGGTGTAAGGTCCGCCCCCTGCGACAGTGAAGTTGCTCAGAACGGGATCCTGCCCCGCCAGATATCGGCATACATCACCCAGTCTCCCATCAGGCTGTAGAGCGGATGCCGGAACGTCGCCGGCCGGTTCTTCTCGAAACCAAAGTGCCCGACCCAGGCAAAGGCGTAGCCTGCCAGCACGGCGGCCAGCAGCCACCATGCATTGCCGGTAACCACCAGCGCCACCAGGCACAGCAACGCTACCGTCGACCCGGCAAAATGCAGGCGCCGGCAGGTACGGTTCTGGTGTTCGCTCAGGTAGTAGGGATAGAAGGCCGCGAAGTTCTCGAACTCGCGCGCGCGGGCGTGGGCCATGGCTGTCTCCGGCAGGTCTTGTTTTGTGCAGTGTAGACCTTCTGCGCCGAGGTGTCGGGAGGCTGGCCGCCGGCGTGGCTGGCCAGCCATCCGCGACCAGGCTTAGCCGGCAGCGACCACCTTGCGCGCAAAGGCCGCCAGCGCGTCCAGCACTTCATCCGGGCGTTCGCCCATCAGCGCGTGGCCGCACGGCACCGTGACCAGGCTTGCCTTGGCCATCTTGCCGGCCAGCGCCTGGGCCGCCTTGGGCGACGTCATCATGTCCTTGGTGCCGGTGATGAAGAGCGCCGGGCAGGCCACTGCGGCCGCGGCCTCTTCGCCATGGGCGTAGGCATTGCAGGCCGAGAAGTCATTGTGGAACACATGGGCCTGCGGGTTGTTGCGCGACACGCGCTCCATCAGCCGCTGGCTGCCGCCGTGCATCCACGCGCCCGGCCCGGGCGAAGACGGCTTGTTGGCCAGGCTCGAATGCGACCAGGTATTGACCATGGCGATGGCCTCGCCCTCGCGGTTGAGCGAGGCGTCCAGCAGCGCGTCCGAGACCTTCATCGGGTAGGCCGTCGCCAGCAGGCCGATGCCGCGCACCGCCTGCGCATGCCGCGCCGCGCATTCCAGCGCGATCAGCGAGCCCATGCTGTGGCCGAACACGAAGGCCGGCGCCTTCACGCCGGCGGCGGCCACCAGCGCCATGACCCAGTCGGCCATGGCCTCGACGGTGGCCAGCGGCGCGCCCTTGCTGCGGTTGTGGCCCGGCAGGTCCACCGCCAGCACCGAGAAGCCGTGGTTGGCAAACCAGCGCGTCTGCAGGGCCCACACGCTATGGTCGTTCTGCGCGCCGTGGACGAACACGGCACAGGGCAGGGCGGGATCGAAGGGTTTGCCGCCGGTATAGGCGTAGGCCGTCTGGCCGGCAATGGTCAGTTCCATCAGGCTTGCCCTCCCTTGCCACTCATGGCTTTCTCGGCCGCCTTCAGGCCGCGCTTGAGATCGTCGATCAGGTCATCCGGGTCTTCCAGCCCGATCGAGAGCCGGATCGTGCCCTCGGTGATGCCTGCCGACTGCAGCGCCGCCGCGTCCATGCGGAAGTGCGTGGTCGAGGCCGGGTGGATCACCAGCGAGCGCGCGTCGCCCACATTGGCCAGGTGCGAGAACAGCGACATGCTCTCGATGAAGCGCTGGCCGGCCACGCGGTTGCCCTTCAGGTTGAAGCTGAACACCGCGCCGCAGCCGCGCGGCAGCAGGCGCCTGGCCAGTTCGTAGTCGGGGTGCGATTCCAGTTCCGGGTAGGACACCGACTCCACCATCGGGTGCGAGACCAGGAACTGCACCACCTTGCGGGTGTTGTCGACATGGCGGCTCATGCGCAGCGGCAGCGTCTCAACGCCCTGCAGCAGCTGCCAGGCGGCCATCGGGTTCATGCAGGCGCCGAAGTCGCGCAGGCCCTCGCGGCGCGCGCGCAGCAGGAAGGGCGCCACCGTGCTTTCCTCGGTGAACACCATGTTGTGGAAGCCCTCGTACGGCTCGGACAGCTCCGGGAAGCGCCCGGAGGCCTCGAAGTCGAAAGTGCCGCCTTCGACCAGCACGCCGCCGATGGTGGTGCCGTGGCCGCCCAGGAACTTGGTGGCCGAGTGGTAGAGCAGGCCGGCGCCGTGATCGAACGGGCGCAGCAGGTAGGGCGTGGTGAAGGTGGAATCCACCAGCAACGGGATGCCGTTATCCTGGCCCAGTTGCGCCAGCGTCGGGATGTCCAGCACGTCCAGCCCCGGGTTGCCCAGGGTCTCGCCGAACAGCAGCCGGGTATTGGGCCGGATCGCGGCGCGCCAGGCGTCGATGTCGCGCGCCTTGACGAAGGTGGTCTCGATGCCGAAGCGGCGCAGCGTGTAGTGCAGCAGGTTGTGCGAGCCGCCGTACAGCGCCGACGAGGCCACCACGTGCGAGCCCGCGCCCATCAGCGTGGCCACCGCCAGGTGCAGCGCGGCCTGGCCCGAGGCCGTGGCGACGGCGCCGGCGCCGTTCTCCAGCGCGGCGATGCGCTCTTCCAGCACGGCCACGGTGGGGTTGGAAATACGGGAATAGACGTGCCCCGCGCGCTCCATGTTGAACAGCGACGCGGCGTGCTCGCTGTCGCGGAACACGAAGGACGTGGTCAGGTGGATGGGGGTGGCGCGGGCCCCGGTGGCGGGGTCTGGCGCGGCGCCGGCGTGCAGCGCCAGCGTGTCGAATCGGGTTCCGGACATGGTCGGTCGGCCTTGAGTTGTCTCCGGCCAGCATCGTAGCACCGTGCGCGCGCCGACGCCCGCAAACCGGCCTCCTGCTTTACTTTGACGGCGGGTTTGGGCTAGGATCGGCCAACGGGGCGCCGTGATGCAGCGCGCGCCCGCACACCCGTAGACAGATAACAATGTGACCGGTATCGCCTCCTGTGCCCCCCGCCGGAGCGATGCCCCAGTTTGAGCGCAGGCAGCGGAGACCAACATGAAAGTCAGCGACATCCTCCAGATCAAGGGCAATACGCTCTATACCGTGACGCCTGACACCTCCTTGCTGGTAGCCGTCCACACCATGGCCGAGCACGATATCGGCTCGCTGGTGGTGATGGAATACGGCGACCTGGTCGGCATGCTGACCTTCCGCGAGATCATCGAGACGCTCGCCCGCAATCATGGCAACGTCGGTGGCACCAGCATCCGCAAGGTGATGGACGATGCGCCGCTGACCTGCACCATGGAGACCGACGTCAACGAGGTCCGCCGCATGATGCTGGAGCGTCACACCCGCTACCTGCCGGTGCTCGACAACCGCACGCTGATGGGCGTGATCTCCTTCTACGACGTCGCCAAGGCCGTGGTCGAGGACCAGAGCTTCGAGAACAAGATGCTCAAGGCCTATATCCGCGACTGGCCGGAAGAGCGCGCCGAGTGATGGCGCCGGGCCGCCCGGACTGAAGCTTCCTTCGGAAATACCCTCGGTTGGCGCCGCGCGGCCGTGGCGGGGTGGCGGCCGGACGCCGGCTCCGGCAAACTTGCCGGCGTTCCCACTTCCGCGGCGGTCCGCTGACCGACCGGCCCATCCATGAGCCAACCCAGCCAGTTCCGACTGCTCGGCCTGCGCCGCTTCGCCCCGTTCTTCTGGACCCAGTTCCTGGGGGCGATGAACGACAACGTCTTCAAGGTCGCCTTCACCTCGCTGGTGACCTACCACACGGCGCTGTTCGAGGGCGTGGACGCGCGCAGCGCGGCCTTCCTGATCTCGGCCATCTTTATCGCGCCGTTCGTGCTGTTCTCCGCCACCAGCGGGCAGATCGCCGACAAGCTGGAGAAGTCGCGCCTGATCCGGCTGGTCAAGTCGCTGGAAATCGCCATCATGGTGCTGGGCCTGGCCGGCTTTGCCTGGCACAGCGCGCCGCTGCTGTACGCCGGCACCTTCCTGATGGGGCTGCATTCCACGCTGTTCGGGCCGGTCAAGTTTGCCTACCTGCCGCAGCACCTGGATGAAAGCGAACTGGTCGGCGGCAACGGCATGGTGGAGATGGGCACCTTTGTCGCGATCCTGATCGGGACGCTGATCGGCGGCGAACTGGCCGGGCTGCAGCAGGGCGGAACCATCGTGGGGCCGATGTACGTGGGCGCGGTGTGCGTGGTGATCGCCGTGGCGGGGCGGCTGGTGTCGGGCCGCATCCCGGTTTCGCCGGCGCCGCAGCCGGACCTGCGCATCAACTGGAACCCGTTTTCCGAGACCTGGCGCAACCTGGTGCTGGCGCGTGGCAACCGCACGGTATTCCTGAGCCTGCTCGGCATTTCGTGGCTGTGGTTCCTGGGCGCCACCTTCCTGACCTCGTTCTTCAGCTATGCCAAGGATGTGCTGGGCGGCGACCAGAACGTGGTGACGCTGCTGCTGGCGGTGTTCTCGCTGGGCATCGGCACCGGTTCATTGCTGTGCGAGCGCTTGTCCGGGCGCCATGTCGAGATCGGCCTGGTGCCGTTCGGCTCGATCGGCATGACGGTGTTCGCGGTCGACCTGTACTTTGCCAGCCAGGGGCAGGCACCCGTGGCGCTCAGCAGCATCGGCGGCTTCCTGGCCGAGCCGCGCCACTGGCGCGTGCTGGCGGACCTGTTCCTGCTGGCCATGTTCGGCGGCTTCTACAGCGTGCCGCTGTACGCGCTGATCCAGAGCCGCAGCGCGCCCACGCACCGCGCCCGCATCATCGCCGCCAACAACATCCTGAACAGCTTCTTCATGATTGCCGCGTCGCTGCTGGGCGTGGCGATGACGCAGGCGGGCTACAGCATCCCGCAGCTGTTCCTGGTGGTGGGGCTGCTCAATGCGGTGGTGGCGGTCTACATCTACTCGCTGGTGCCGGAATTCCTGCTGCGCTTTATCGCGTGGATCCTGGTCCATACCCTCTACCGGCTGCGCCGCGTCAATGCCGAGCGCATTCCCGCCGACGGCCCGGCCGTGCTGGTCTGCAACCACGTCAGCTTTGCCGACGCGGTGGTGCTGATGGCCTGCAGCCCACGCCCGGTGCGCTTCCTGATGGACCACAACATCTTCAGGGTGCCGCTGCTGTCGTGGTTCTTCCGCCAGGCCCGCGCTATCCCGATCGCGCCGGCGCACGAGAATCCGGACATGCTCAGGCGTGCCTATGACAGCGTGGCGCAGGCGCTGGACGAGGGGGATCTGGTCTGCATCTTCCCCGAAGGCAAGATCACCGCCACCGGCGAGATCAACCCGTTCAGGCAGGGCGTGCAGCAGATCATCCGGCGCACGCCGGTGCCGGTGGTGCCGATGGCGCTGCGCGGGCTGTGGGGCAGCTTCTTTTCGCGCAAGGGGGCACCGGCGATGTCGCGGCCGTTCCGGCGCGGCATCCTGAACCGGCTGGAACTGGTGGTGGGCGAGCCGGTGCCGCCCGAGGCCGCCACCCCGGAAGGGCTGCAGCAGATGGTGCAGGCCCTGCGCGGCGACTGGCGCTAACGCCTTGTGCCGAACCCGAATCCACGATGATCACGCTCTACACCTTTGGCCCCGCCTTCGGGCTGCCCGACGCCAGCCCCTTCGTCACCAAGGCCGAGATGCTGCTCAAGCTGGCCGGCCTGCCTTACCAGGCGCGCCGCGGCAGCCTGCGGCGCGCGCCCAAGGGCAAGCTGCCCTACCTGGACGACATGGGCCGGATCGTGGCGGATTCCACCTTGATCCGCTGGCATATCGAGAAGACCTACCACATCGACTTCGACGCGGGCCTGAGCGCGGCCGAGCGCGGTATCGCCTGGGCCGCCGAGAAGCTGATGGAAGACCACCTGTATTGGGCGGTGGCGCGGGTGCGCTGGCTGGACCAGGCCAACTTCGACAAGGGGCCGGCCCAGTTCTTCCGCGGCGTGCCGGCGCCGGTGCGCGGCCTGGCCGAGCGGCTGGTGCGCTACAAGGTGCGCAAGACGCTGTGGGGGCAGGGCCTGGGCCGGCATAGCGAAGAAGACCTGGTGGCGCTGGCCAGCAAGGGCGTGACCTCGATCGCCGACATCCTGGGCGACAAGCCCTACCTGATGGGCAACGTGCCATGCGGGGCCGACGCCACGCTGTTTGCCTTTGCCGGCAGCCTGCTGTGCCCCGTATTCGACACTCCGATCCGCACCGCGGCCGAGGGGCATGCCAACCTGGTGGCCTATATGGAGCGGATGCGCGCCGAGTTCTACCCCGAACTGGCGCTGGAAAGCGCCGCCGCCTGAGCCTGCCGGGCCGCCCGAGGCCCGCCATTGGCCTTACAATGGAAACCTTCCCCAATTCCTGTGCGGTTTCCATCATGTCCGGCAACACCCTTGGCCTGCTTTTCACTGTTACCACCTTCGGCGAATCGCACGGGCCCGCCATCGGCGCGGTGGTGGACGGCTGCCCGCCGGGCATGGCGCTGACCGAGGCCGATATCCAGGGCGACCTGGACCGCCGCCGGCCCGGCACCTCGCGCCACGTCACGCAACGCCAGGAACCCGACCAGGTCGAGATCCTGTCCGGCGTGTTCGAGGGCAAGACCACCGGCACCCCGATCTGCCTGCTGATCCGCAATACCGACCAGCGCAGCAAGGACTACGGCAATATCGTCGAGACCTTCCGCCCGGGCCATGCCGACTACACCTACTGGCAGAAGTACGGCATCCGCGACCATCGCGGCGGCGGCCGCTCGTCGGCGCGCCTGACCGCGCCGGTGGTGGCGGCCGGGGCGGTGGCCAAGAAGTGGCTGCGCGAAAAGTATGGCACCGAGATCCGGGGCTATATGTCGCAGCTGGGCGAGATCGCGGTGCCGTTCACGGACTGGTCGCACGTGCCGGAGAACCCGTTCTTCGCGCCCAACGCCGACATCATCCCCGAGCTTGAAACCTATATGGACGCGCTGCGCCGCGACGGCGACTCGGTCGGCGCGCGCATCGAGGTGGTGGCCAGCAACGTGCCGGTGGGCCTGGGCGAGCCGCTGTTCGACAGGCTCGACGCCGACATCGCCCACGCCATGATGGGCATCAACGCGGTCAAGGGCGTGGAGATCGGCGCCGGCTTCGACAGCGTGGCCCAGCGCGGCAGCGTCCATGGCGACGAGCTGACCGCCGAGGGCTTCCGCACCAACAATTCCGGCGGCGTGCTGGGTGGCATCTCCACCGGCCAGGACGTCACCGTGTCGCTGGCGATCAAGCCGACGTCTTCCATCCGCACCCCGCGTGAATCGATCGACAAGGCCGGCAATGCCGCCACCGTCGAGACCTTCGGCCGCCACGACCCGTGCGTGGGCATCCGCGCCACGCCGATCGCCGAGGCCATGCTGGCGCTGGTGCTGATCGACCACGCCCTGCGCCACCGTGCCCAGTGCGGCGACGTCAAGGTCGATACGCCGCGCATTCCCGCGCAGGCCGGCCAGACCCCCTGACCTGACCTCGCGTTGGCCACGCCTTTCGCGGGCGGCGGTGCCACCGGCGCCGGCCGCCCCGACTACGCCCGTTTCGGGCTCTTCTATCTTGGCTACTACGGCTACGTCGGCCTGATCTCGCCGTACGTCAGCCTGTATTTCGCCGACCGCGGCTTCAACCCGGTGCAGATCGGCGTGCTGATGGCGAGCTTCCAGGTCAGCCGCATCGTCGGGCCCTACCTGTGGGGCTGGCTGTCCGACGTGATGCACACGCGTGTGCGCATCCTGCGCGTGAGCGCGTTCACCTCGTTGCTGGCCTTCCTGATGCTGCCGGGTGTGGGCAGCTACGGCGGCATGATGGCGATGATGCTGACGCTGAGCCTGCTCACCAGCGCGATGTCGCCGCTGGGCGATGCCCTGACCATCTCCACGCTGCGCCGCTACGGCGCCTTCGACCATAGCTACGGCCGCATCCGCATGTTCGGCTCGGTCGGCTTTATCGGCGCGGTGCTGGCCGGCGGGGCGCTGTTCGAAGCGGTCGGCATGCGCGCCTTCCCGTGGGTGGCCAGCACGCTGCTGGCGATCCTGGCCGGCGTGGTGCTGACCATGCATGACGCCGCCGACGACGGCCCGCGCACGGCGCCGCCGCGCGCCTTGCCGCTGCTGCGCCGCCCGGACGTGGCCTGGTTCCTGGCGTCAGCCTTCCTGATGATGTTCGCGCACGCCGCGCTCTATGTGTTCTATTCGCTGTGGCTGGCGCAGCTGGGCTACAGCAAGTTCGCCATTGGCGTGATGTGGACCATCGGCGTGGTCGCCGAGATCGTTTTCTTCTACTACCAGGGCCTGCTGTTCGCGCGCTATGCGCTGCGCACGATCCTGGCCGGCACCTTCGTGCTGGCGGCGCTGCGCTTCGGCCTGACCGGCTACCTTGCCCAGTTTGCCTGGCTCATGGCGCTGGTGCAGGTGCTGCACGCGGCCACTTTTGCCGCGCACCACAGCGCCAGCCTGAAGCGGTTGCAGGCATGGTTTGCCGGGCCGCTGCAGGGGCGCGGGCAGGCGCTGTACACGGGCATTTCCTACGGCGTCGGCGGCACGCTGGGCGGGCTGGCGATGGGCTGGACCTGGAACGCGCTGGCGCCCGAGCATACCTTCGGGCTGGCCGCCATTGCCGCGGCGGCCGGCGCGTTCTGTGCGGTGATGAGCTTCCGCGCGGAAGGCGATGGCGCCGCTCAGGCCAGCGCCGCGCAGACCCGCTCGGCGATCGCCAGCGACGAGGTCAGCCCCGGCGACTCGATGCCGAACAGGTGAACCAGCCCCGGCACGCCATGCACGGCGGGGCCGTCGATGCGGAAGTCCGCGGCAACCTCGTGCGGCCCGCTGATCTTGGGGCGGATGCCGGCATAGCCGGGTTGCAGCGCGCCGTCGGCCAGCCCCGGCCAGTAGCGTCGCACTTCGTCATAGAAACCGTCGGCGTCGGCCGGGTCCACGCCGTATTCGATCTCGTCGATCCAGCGCACATTGGGGCCGAAGCGCGCCTGGCCGCCCAGGTCGATGGTCAGGTGCACGCCCAGCCCGGCCGCCTCGGGCACCGGGTAGATCAGCCGTGAGAACGGCGCGCGCCCGGCCAGCGTGAAATAGCAGCCCTTGGCGTAGAACTGCGGCGGGATATGGGTCTCGGGCATGCCGTCGATGCGGCGCGCCAGTTCCGGCGCGGTCAGCCCGGCCGAGTTCACCACCGTGCGCGCCAGCAGCGTGGTGGCGCTGCCATCCTCGCTGCCGATCTCCAGCCGGATGCCGTCCGCCGTCACCGCGCCGCCCAGCACCGGCGACTGCACCGCCAGCATCGCGCCGGCGTTTTCCGCGTCGCCCAGCAGCGCGGTCATCAGGCCATGGCTGTCGACAATGCCGGTCGACGGCGACAGCAGCGCGGCATGGCACTGCAGTTGCGGCTCCAGCGCCTGCGCCTCGGCGCGGCTGACAAGGCGCAGGTCGTCCACGCCGTTGGCCGCCGCCTTGGCGCGGATGCCTTCGAGCGTTGCCACCTGGGCCTCGCTGGTGGCCACGATCAGCTTGCCGCAGCGCTGGTGCGCCACGTGGTGGCTAGCGCAGTAGTCGTACAGCATGGCCTTGCCGCGCACGCACAGCTGTGCCTTGAGCGAGCCGGCCGGATAGTAGATGCCGGCGTGGATGACCTCGCTGTTGCGCGCGCTGGTGATGGTGCCGAAGGCGTTCTCGGTTTCCAGGATGATCACTTCGCGACCCTGCAGCGCGAGTGCGCGCGCCACCGCCAGTCCCACCACGCCGGCGCCGATGACGACGCAATCCACTGTTTCCATGGTTGTTCCTTGCTTCAAAGTCTGTGTGTTCGGAGGCTCAGGCCGTCAGGCCGAGGCGGGCGGCGGCGGCCGCAAGGTGCTGTTGCGCGGCACTGCGGGCGGCCGTGGCATCGCCGGCGGCAATCGCTTCGGCCAGCGCCGCATGTTCCTGGTCGGCGGCGCGCGGCGCGCCAGTCGTCACACTCAGCCGCGCGGTGTTCTCCCAGGCGCGCTGGCGCGCGGCCAGCATCTGCTGGCTGACGAAATCGGTCAGACCGGTAAAGCAGGGGTTGTGCGCGGCTTCGGCAATGGCATGGTGGAAGGCCATGTCGGCCGCCGCCGCGCTGGCCATGTCGCCCTGGCCGTCGGCCCGTGCCTGCATCGCCGCCAGTGCGCCGCGGATGGCATCGATATCGGCATCCGTGCGCCGCTGCGCGGCCATTTCGGCGCAGGCGGTTTCCACTACCCGGCGCAGTTCGAACAGCTGCGCCAGCGTCGGGCCGCCGTCGGGCGCGCTGGCCACGCGCCAGGCCTTGCCGCCCGGGGTCTCCGACACATAAGCGCCCGAGCCCTTGCGCGTCACCAGCACGCCATCGGCCTTCAGCTGGGCGATGGCCTCGCGCACGATCGGCCGGCTCACGCCGAAGTTATCGGCCAGGCTGGCCTCGGCCGGCAGGCGCGCGCCCGCGGCGTAGCGGCCGGCGAGGATGTCGTCGTGCAGGGTCTGGGCGATGCGGCTGGCGAGCGAGGCCGGGCGGGGCAGGATGGTCATGGTTTTGATATGTCAGGCTGTCAGACAGATTTTGTTGATTTTCGGCCTAACTTTGCGAGGCGTCAAGGTCTCCGTAGGGAGTGAATGCTACACATGCGTCTCTGGTCAATCGCCGAGGGCTTAATTTCGCCGCTCCGGCGCCGATAGAAGTCTGATACAGGTGGCGGATCCTGCGCGTCGGCTCCGCCCAAGGCTTGCCATGCCCCCATCCAATGCCGGGGCCTACTGCGAACAGCCATGATCCAGCTCACACCTAACGATCTTCCCGTCGGATACCCGCTGCCCTGGTCATTGCTCGATGGCGAGGGCAACCTGGTGCTCGGCAGCGGCAGTGTCATTCCCGATGAACGCGACCTGGCGCTGGTGTTCCGCCATGGCGTGGTCTGTCGCGAAGATGGCCACGACGATGCCGATGACGAACTGCGTCCGGCCACCGGGCCGCTTGGCCTGCAGGTCGGCACGCTGCTGCATGTCAAGCATGAGGGCGAGGCCGCACGCCCGGCCGCCAGCCGCCTGATCGGTTTTATCGAGCAGGGCCTGTTTGTCACCTGGCCGCAGCTCGGCGGGCGCGACCTGCCGCTGCAGGCGGGCGATGCCGTGCTGCTGCGCGGCTTCTCCGGACACGCCATCCACAGCTTCACCTCGACCATCACCGCCGTGTGCCGCAGCCCGTTTCGCTACCTGGTGCTGTCGGCGCCGGTGCAGAAGCACGCAATGCCGGTACGCAAGGCTGCGCGCGTGCCAACCCGGCTGGCCGCCTACCTGACCGAGCCCGGCGATGACGACGGCATCGACACCGGCACGGCGCGGCTGGCGCTGCTGTCCGACCTCAGCACCGGTGGCGCGCTGGTGCAGACCACCGCGCCGGCGCCGGCGCCGGGCAGCCGCGTGCGGCTGCGCTTCAAGATGCGCACGGCGTCACTGGACAGCGAGGTCACCATCGATGGCTGGATCCGCCTCGCGCCCCCCGGCGCGGCCAGCGACGATGCCGACTTTCCGGCCTTCGGCGTGGCCTTCGACGTGCTGGCCGAGCGCGAGCTGACGCTGCTGCAGTGCTACATCTACGAACAGCTGCTTTCCAGCACCCGCATGCCCTTGCAGCCCGCGGCTGTAGCGGCCGTTTAGAGGGAATCCGCTAATGTTTTGATTGTCTCGTCGGGGCGGCCAGTCTTTACTGCTTCCAACATAAAAAGACCCACCACCGAGGAGACAACATGGAGCACAGCGGACACCACGCGTGCGGACGACGCACGTGCCCGCGGGCCCCGAACTCGACGCGCAAGGCAACCTGCGCCTGACGCGCGCGCTGCGCACCTACTTCGACTACTTCCTCAGCGCCCGCCACGACGCCGGCGGCGCCGACGCGCTGGACCGGCTGGTGTACGACGATATCCGCCGCCGCGTGCCGCAGCCCGCGGCAGGGCAGGCGTGGCAGCTGTGGCAGCGCTACCTGGCTTATCTTGCCGAGATTCAAGCGCTGGCCGCGCGCAAGCCGCGGGCGGATACGAACGGCACGTTGGATGCGGCACAAGTGCAGCAGTTGCGCGCGCTGCAGGCCGGGCGTAACGGCGCGCGGCAGCACCTGCTGCCGGAGGTGGCGGCAATCTGGTTCGGCGACGAGCAGGTGTATGACGATGCCATGCTGGCGCGGCTGGACATCGCGGCACAATCCGGCCTGGATGACGCGCAGCGGCGGCAGCGGCTGGCCGAACTCGAAGCCACGCTGCCCGAGCCACTGCGTGCGGCACGGGAGGCCAGCGCGCGTCCGCAGGCGATCAGCGACACCATCGCCGGCATGCAGGCCGCCGGCCGCAGTGCGCAGGACATCGGTGCGGCGTTGGCGCAGGCCTACGGTGCCGAGGTGGCGCAGCGCTACCAGCAGCAGGCGCAAGCCGGGCAGGCCTGGCAGCAGCGCTACGACGACTACGCCGCGCGCCGCGCGCAGATCGAGTCATTCCCGGGGTTGTCGGAGCAGGACCGCCGGCAGCAGCTGGATGCGCTGCGCAGCCAGGCCTTCGGCAATCCCGCCGAGGCGCTGCAGGCCGAGGTGGTCGACAAGGCGATGGCCGCGCGGCGGCAGGCACGATAGCCGCGCTGCATCGCCCAAAGAAAAACGGCACCGGGTTTCCGGTGCCGTTTTTTCTGCCGCTGGCGCGGCAGGCTTACATCCCGACGTAGTTCGGACCGCCGCCGCCTTCCGGCGTCACCCAGACGATGTTCTGGGTCGGATCCTTGATGTCGCAGGTCTTGCAGTGAACGCAGTTCTGCGCATTGATCTGCAGACGTTCCTTGCCCGACGTCTCGTCCTGCACGAACTCATACACACCTGCCGGGCAGTAGCGCGACTCGGGGCCGGCGTACTTGTCCCAGTTGATGTTGACCGGAACGCTGGCGTCCTTGAGCGTCAGGTGCGCCGGCTGGTTCTCTTCGTGGTTGGTGTTGCTGATGAACACCGAGCTCAGGCGGTCGAAGGTCAGCTTGCCGTCCGGCTTCGGATACTCGATCTTCTGGCACTCGGCCGCGGGCTTCAGGTACACATGGTCCGGCTTCACGCGGTGGATGGTCCATGGCGGGTTGCGGATGCCCAGCTTGGGCAGCAGCCATTGCTCGATGCCGGTCATCAGCGTGGCGGTGGTGCGGCCCTTCTTGAACCACTGCTTGAAGTTCTTGGCCTGCAGCAGTTCCTTGTGCAGCCAGCTCTGCTCGAACGCGGTCGGGTAGGCGGCCAGCTCATCGTGCTGGCGGCCGGCCTGCAGCGCGTCATAGATGGCCTCGGCGGCCAGCATGCCGGTCTTGATGGCGGCGTGGCTGCCCTTGATGCGCGAGGCGTTCAGGTAGCCGGCGTCGCAGCCGACCAGCGCGCCGCCCGGGAACACGGTCTTGGGCAGCGACAGCAGGCCACCGGCGGTGATGGCGCGGGCGCCGTAGGAGAGGCGCTTGCCGCCCTCGAAGTACTGGCGGATTTCCGGATGCGTCTTGAAGCGCTGGAATTCCTCGAACGGAGACAGCCACGGGTTGGTGTAGTCCAGTCCGACCACAAAGCCGACCGCGACCTTGTTGTCTTCCATGTGGTACAGGAACGAGCCACCGTAGGTGGCGGGGTCGAGCGGCCAGCCGGCGGTGTGCACCACCAGGCCGGGCTTGTGCTTGGCCGGGTCGATCTCCCACAGCTCCTTCAGGCCGATGCCGTAGCTCTGCGGATCCTTGCCGGCATCGAGCTTGAATTTCTCGATCAGTTGCTTGCCCAGGTGGCCGCGCGCGCCTTCGGCGAAGATGGTGTACTTGGCATGCAGTTCCATGCCCAGCTGGAAGTTGTCGGTGGGCTCGCCTTCCTTGTTGATGCCCATATTCCCGGTGGCCACGCCCTTGACCGAGCCGTCTTCGTTGTAGAGCACTTCGGCGGCGGGGAAGCCCGGGAAGATCTCAATGCCCAGCGCCTCGGCCTGCTGGCCCAGCCAGCGCACGAAGTTCGACAGGCTGATGATGTAGTTGCCTTCGTTGTGGAAGCACTCTGGCAGCAGGGCCGGAGGCGTGCCCTTGGAGCCGGACTCGTTCAGGAACAGGAACTTGTCTTCGGTGACGGCCTGGTTCAGCGGCGCGCCCAGTTCCTTCCAGTTCGGGATCAGTTCATTGAGGGCGCGCGGGTCCATGATGGCGCCCGACAGGATGTGGGCGCCGGGCTCGGAGCCCTTTTCCAGCACGCACACGTTGACGTCGGCGCCTTTCTCCTGCGCGAGTTGCTTCAGGCGGATGGCGGTGGCCAGGCCGGCGGGGCCGCCGCCGACGATGACCACATCGTATTCCATGGCTTCGCGCGGGCCGAACTGCTCCAGGAGCTGTTGCTGATCCATTGTCTCTAACCCTCTATTTCTTTGCTGCTTGCTTGCAATTGTGGGAAATGCGGTGATCGTTTTGCCGAGAACCGGGCCAGCGCGCGGACGGGAACCGCGGGTGGGTGAGTTGGCAGCGATTTGGGGTCCAAAGACTCCCGGATCGCGCGTTTTCCCTCTTTCCCTTTGCTGGTCAAGTTCTTAGAATCTCCGGCATTGTCCGGGACTCGCCACCCACAGGCAAGGATTTTTTTGGAACGGTCGTTCTTTTTTTTGATATGCTGCCTTCTGCTCCCGAATAGGCCGGAGGAGCTCCCGCACAAGAGGTAATCATGGGTTTGTCGATCAATCTGGAAGGCAAGGTCGCGCTGGTCACCGGCGCTTCAAGCGGGCTGGGCTCGCGTTTCGCGACGGTGCTGGCCGCCGCCGGCGCCAAGGTAGTGCTGGCCTCGCGCCGCACCGAGCGGCTCAAGGAACTGCGCGCGGCGATCGAGGCCGAGGGCGGCAGCGCCCATGTGGTGCGGCTGGACGTCACCGACCCGGACAGCATCCGCGCCGCGGTGGCGCATGCGGAGACTGAGGCCGGCTCCATCGACATCCTGGTCAACAACTCCGGCGTGTCGACCACGCAGAAGCTGACCGATGTGACCGCCGACGACTTCGATTTCGTGTTCGACACCAATACCCGCGGTGCCTTCTTCGTCGCCCAGGAAGTGGCCAAGCGCATGATCGCGCGCGCCAAGGGCGCCGAGCGCAACGGCAGCCCGCTGCCGCAGGCGCGGATCGTCAATGTCGCGTCGGTGGCGGGGCTGAAGGTGCTGTCGCAGATCGGCGTGTATTGCATGAGCAAGGCGGCCGTGGTGCACATGACCAAGGCCATGGCGCTCGAATGGGCGCGCCATGGCATCAATACCAACGCGATCTGCCCGGGCTATATCGATACCGAGATCAACCACCACCACTGGGATTCGGACGCCGGCCAGAAGCTGATCCAGATGCTGCCGCGCAAGCGCCTGGGCAAGCCGGAGGATCTCGACGGCCTGTTGCTGCTGCTCGCATCCGACCAGTCGCAGTTCATCAACGGCGCTGTCATCACCGCCGACGACGGCATGGTCTGACCGCCTGATCGCTGACCGGGGGGCGCAAGGCCCCCTGCATCCCGGCTGCGCGCCAAAAGCGCCGCGGGATGCCCGGACTGCACGCCCAGGGCTTATCCGGTCCCCTTGGGTGCGCCGTCGTCAGCACACATCAATCATCAGAAAATTCGTGCGTGGCGGGCCAGTCTTGGCATAATCCGCCATGTCTGCAGATTAAGTCTTTACATACAAGTAAAAAAACGCCGCGGTGGCCGCATGGCCCGAGCGGCCCGGACCGGAGGCCGGGGAGATGGAGCAACAAGAAGAGGCACGGCGCAACGCCGTGCCGCAACACGTCGTCGATTCCGCGGTGATCCCGCAGGCCGCCGACGAAGCGCAGGACGCTGATTTCCGGGTATCGCCCCGCATCGAGGACTGGGTTGGCGTGATCGTGATGGTGCTGCTGGTCGGCATCACTTTCGCCAACGTGGTGGTCCGCTATTTCACCGACGAGTCATTTGCCTGGACCGAGGAGTTCTCGGTCTTCCTGATGATCGTGCTGGCGCTGGTCGCCGGCAGCGCCGCGGTGGCACGCGATCGCAATATCCGCATCGAATTCTTCTTCGAGCGCGGCAGCGCGGCCCGCCAGCGCCGCCTGGCGATCCTGTCGGCGCTGGCGGTGGCGGTGATGTTCATCGCGCTGGCGGTGCTGGGCGCACGCATTACCTGGGATGAGTACACCTTCGGCGAGACCTCGCCGGGCATCGGCGTGCCGAGCTGGTGGTACTCGATCTGGCTGCCGGTGCTGTCTGCCGGCATCGCGCTGCGCGCGCTGGGGCTGGTGCTACGCAACGTGCGCGCGCTCAAGGCGCTGCATGAAGGCAAGGCCACCACGACGGAGAAGGCGCAATGACGTTCGTCGCCATCACCCTGTTCGTGGTCTTTATCGGCCTGATGCTGCTGGGCGTGCCCATCGGCGTGTCGCTCGGCCTGGGCGGCCTGGTTGCCATCGGCCTGTCCAATCTCGACACCCAGATGTTCGGCCTGCTGGCCGTGCCTCAGAACTTCTATGCGGGGCTGGCCAAGTATCCGCTGCTGGCGATCCCGATGTTCGTGCTGGTGGGGTCGATCTTCGACCGCTCCGGCGTGGCGCAGCGGCTGGTGACCTTTGCCATCGCCATCGTTGGTCGCGGCCCGGGCATGCTGCCGCTGGTGGCGATCCTGGTGGCGATGTTCCTCGGCGGCATCTCCGGCTCCGGCCCGGCCAACGCGGCCGCGGTGGGCGGCGTGATGATCGCGGCGATGTCGCGCGCCGGTTATCCGGGCTCGTACAGCGCCGCGGTGGTCGGCGCGGCAGCCGCGACCGACATCCTGATCCCGCCGTCGGTGGCCCTCATCATCTACAGCGTGCTGGTGCCCGGCGCATCGGTGCCGGCCTTGTTCGCCGCGGGCATGATCCCCGGCATCCTGGCCGGCGTGGCGCTGATCGTTCCGGCCGTGTGGCTGGCGCGCAAGCACAACATGGGCGCGATCGAAGCCGCGCTGCCGCGCCCGCCGTTCTGGAAGAGCCTGCGCGAGGCCGCATGGGGCCTGGTGGCGCCGTTCCTGATCCTGGGCGGCATGCGCGCCGGCTGGTTCACGCCGACCGAAGCCGCCGTGGTGGCAGTGGTCTACGGCCTGTTCGTCGGCATGGTGGTGTACCGCAGCATCGGCATGCGCGACCTGTTCACCATCTTCCAGGAGGCGGCCGAGACCTCGGCAGTGATCCTGCTGGTGGTGGCACTGGCCGGCATCTTCGCCTATGCGCTGTCGACGCTGGGCGTGATCGACCCGCTGGCGCACGCCATCGCCAATTCCGGGCTGGGCGAGTACGGCGTGCTGGCGCTGATCGTGCTGCTGCTGATGACGGTCGGCATGTTCCTGGACGGCATCTCGATCTTCCTGATCTTCGTGCCGCTGCTGCTGCCCATTGTCAATGCCTTCCACTGGAACCCGGTGTGGTTCGGCGTGGTGCTGACGCTGAAGGTGGCGCTGGGCCAGTTCACGCCGCCGCTGGCCGTGAACCTGATGGTGTCGTGCCGGATTGCCCGGGTGCGCATGGAAGAGACCGTGCCCTGGGTGATCTGGATGTTGCTGGCGATGTTTATCGCCATGCTGGTGGTGCTGGCCTATCCGCCGCTGGCGACCTGGCTGCCTGAGTACCTCGGCTACTGATGTTCCGCATTCACAAACAAGAATTGACGCTTTCCCGAGAGGAGATGAAATGAAACGTCGTGCCCTGATGCTCGCAACGGCTGCCGCCATTGCCGCTTCCGCCTTCGCCCCCGCCGGCGCAATGGCCCAGACCTACAAGTCCGAGTACAAGATGTCGCTGGTGCTCGGCCCGGCCTTCCCGTGGGGCAAGGGCGGCGAGATCTGGGCCGACCTGGTCAAGCAGCGCACCAACGGCCGCATCAATATCAAGCTGTACCCGGGCACCTCGCTGGTGGCCGGCGACCAGACCCGCGAGTTCTCGGCGATCCGCCAGGGCGTGATCGACATGGCGGTGGGCTCGACCATCAACTGGTCGCCGCAGGTCAGGGAACTGAACCTGTTCTCGCTGCCGTTCCTGATGCCCGACTACAAGGCGCTGGACGCGCTCACGCAGGGCGAAGTCGGCAAGTCGATCTTCGCCACGCTGGAAAAAGCCGGCGTGGTGCCGCTGGCCTGGGGCGAGAATGGCTTCCGCGAGGTGTCCAACTCCAAGCGCGAAATCCGCAAGCCGGAAGACCTCAAGGGCATGAAGCTGCGCGTGGTCGGTTCGCCGCTGTACATCGAGACCTTCAACGCGCTGGGCGCCAACCCGACCCAGATGAGCTGGGCCGATGCGCAGCCGGCGATGGCCTCGGGCGCGGTTGACGGGCAGGAGAACCCGCAGTCGGTGTTCGCCGCCGCCAAGCTGTACACGGTGGGCCAGAAGTTCGTCACCACCTGGGGCTACGTGGCTGACCCGCTGATCTTCGTGGTCAACAAGCAGATCTGGGAAAGCTGGACCCCGGCCGACCGCGAGATCGTGAAGCAGGCCGCCGTCGACGCCGGCAAGCAGGAAATCGCGCTGGCCCGCAAGGGCCTGGCCGAGCCGGGCGCGCCGGCCTGGAAGGACATGGAGGCGCACGGCGTCAAGGTCACGCACCTGACGCCGGCCGAGCATGACGCCTTCCGCAAGGCCACCGCCAAGGTCTACGACAAGTGGAAGAAGCAGATCGGCACCGACCTGGTGACCAAGGCCGAAGGCGCGATCGCCAAGCGCTGAGCCAAGCAGAGGGCCCGCCAGACCCGGCGGGCCTGTTCTTTTGGAGGCTGTGATGAAGCACGTCTATACGGTGGTCATGCCGATCCGCTGGGGCGACATGGATGCCATGGGCCATGTCAACAACACCGTCTACTTCCAGTACCTGGAGCAGGCGCGCATCGAGTGGTTCGCGTCGCTGGGCCGCGGCGGCAAGGATGCACGCGGGCAGGGGCCGGTCATTATCAATGCGCACATGACTTTCCTGAAGCAGCTGCGCTACCCGGGCGACATCGAGTGCCGCGTCTACGCCGGCCAGCTCGGCCGCACCAGCTTCGAGACCCGCATGGAAATCCGCCGCACCGACCAGCCCGACGTGGTCTGGGCCGAGGGCGGGGCCAAGGTGGTGTGGTGCGATTACACGCAGGAGAAGTCGGTGCCGGTGCCGGCAGAGATCCGCGCGATCATCGAGGGCTGATGCCTGCCACGGGGCTCAGTGGTTGACCAGCCGCTGCACCAGGTCCACCGACGTGCTGGCCCCGTACTTCTTCATCAGCCGCGCCCGGTAGATGTCCACCGTGCGCGGGCTGATCGCCAGCAGCTTGCCGATCTGCTTGCTGGTCTTTCCCTCCACCAGCTGCGCCGCGATCTCGCGTTCGCGCGCGGTCAGCTCCGCAGTGACCTGGCGCTTCTGCGACAGATCCTCGAAGGTCCAGATCCCCGCGCCCAGCGGTTGCGTGCGGTCCAGTGCGCGCCCGGTGACATGGCACCAGAACAGCTCGCCGCCGGCGCGCTTCATGATGCGTTCGTCCGAGTACATGCCGCGCTTGCCCATGATCGGCGCGATGCGCGCGCCGGTGCGCTCGAATTCGTCGGCGGTGGGGTAGAGCACCTGGAAGGACTGGCCCAGCAGCGCTTCGCGCGTGGTGCCGAAAATGCGGCAGACCTCCTCGTTGCAGTCCTCGATCACGCGTTCGCGTGACAGCACCAGGCCCACGGGGGCGAGCTGGAAGGCGGTCTGGTAGTCGATTGCGGGCATCTGCTTATGTATTTTTACGTAATGGCGTAGCCGGCTGCGCTTGCGTATGCTGTCGGTCGGACGAGTTGCGGCGACTGTCGCCCGCCTGTTGCCGATTGTACCGTTACAATTTCCCTGCGTCGCCCGCCGCACAACCCGGTGGCGGGAAGAGCGACAGGGAACTACCGAGGAAGGAGCGAAGCATGAACAAGGTCTACGCCAGCGCCGCAGAAGCGCTTGCAGGCGTCGTCCGCGACGGCCAGACGATCGCCGTGGGCGGTTTCGGCCTGTGCGGCATCCCCGAGGCGCTGATTGCCGCGCTGCGCGACAGCGGCGCCAAGCAGCTGACCTGTATCTCCAACAACGCCGGCGTCGATGGCTTCGGCCTGGGCCTGCTGCTGGCCACGCGCCAGATCAGCAAGATGATCTCGTCCTACGTGGGCGAGAACAAGGAGTTCGAGCGCCAGTACCTGGCGGGCGAACTTGAGCTGGAATTCACCCCGCAAGGCACGCTGGCCGAGAAGCTGCGCGCCGGCGGCTCGGGCATCCCGGCCTTCTTCACCAAGACCGGTGTCGGCACCATCGTCGCCGAAGGCAAGGAAATCCGCGAATTCGACGGCCAGCAGTACGTGATGGAGCGTTCGCTGACCGCCGACGTGGCGCTGGTCAAGGCATACAAGGCTGACAAGGCCGGCAACCTGGTGTTCCGCCGCACCGCGCGCAACTTCAACCCGATGTGCGCCATGGCGGGCAAGGTCACCATCGCCGAGGTCGAGCATATCGTCGAGACCGGCGAGCTGGACCCGGATGAAATCCACCTGGCCGGCATCTTCGTGAAGCGCCTGGTGCTGAACACCACCCCCGAGAAACGCATCGAGCAGCGCACCGTGCGCGCGGCCAGCTAAGGAGACGCATCATGGCATGGACACGTGACGAAATGGCCGCGCGCGCCGCGACCGAGCTGCAGGACGGTTTCTACGTCAACCTGGGCATCGGCCTGCCGACGCTGGTGGCCAACTGGGTGCCCGAAGGCATGGAAGTGTGGCTGCAGTCCGAGAACGGACTGCTGGGCATCGGCCCGTTCCCGACCGAGAACGAAGTCGACGCCGACATGATCAACGCCGGCAAGCAAACCGTGACGACGCTGCCGGGCTCGTCGATCTTCTCGTCGGCCGACTCGTTCGCGATGATCCGCGGCGGCCACATCAACCTGGCGATCCTGGGTGCGATGCAGGTCAGCGAAAAGGGCGACCTGGCCAACTGGATGATCCCGGGCAAGATGGTCAAGGGCATGGGCGGCGCGATGGACCTGGTCGCCGGCGTCGGCCGAGTGGTGGTGCTGATGGAACACACCGCCAAGAAGAAGGATGGCACCGAGGACATCAAGATCCTGAAGGACTGCAACCTGCCGCTGACCGGCGTGGGCGTGGTCAACCGCATCATTACCGACCTGGGCGTGATCGACGTGACCGACGAAGGCCTGAAGCTGGTGGAAACGGCTCCGGGTGTCAGCCGCGAGGAAATCCAGGCCAAGACTGGCGCTCCGCTGCTGTAAGCGGGCTGAGCTCCGAAGCCTGGCAGGGCCCCTGAGGTGCGATGCGCCGCAGGGGCTTTTTTGTCGGGTCGCTTCGCTTTGGAATTGCCCGGCCGGGCTACGCCAGCCGGCTGCATTCCCTAGCTCTTCCGGCGAATAGCCCGGCAATATCGCTGCGCACTAAGCTGGCTGCTCTCCGGCAAGGCGCAGACCCTGCCGCCCGGCAGCCGCAGGTCAGCCTGCCTGCTTGTTGTAGCTGGCGAACACCGAAGCGGCGCCATCCGCTTTTACGATTAGCACGTCGAACGGGTCCTTGCGCGGGCCCTGTTCCATGCCGGGCGAGCCGACCGGCATGCCCGGCACGGCCAGGCCGACGGCCTTGGGTTTTGCTGCCAGCAGCTTGCGGATATCCGCCGCCGGCACATGGCCCTCGATGGCGTAGCCGCCGATATACCCGGTGTGGCAGGAGCCAAAGCGTTCCGGCATGCCGAAGCGCTTGCGGTACACGCCGGTGTCCTCGACATCATGCACCGTCACGGTGAAGCCGTTGCTGCGCAGGTGCTTGACCCAATCCTCGCAGCAGCCGCACAGCGGGCTCTTGTAGACGTCGATGGCAAGCGGCTTGGCGGCTTGCGCCAGCGCGCCGGCCACCGGTGCCAGCGCCCCGGCCGAGACCGCGCCCAGCGCCAGCGCGCGCAGGAAACTGCGTCGTTGCATCGTTTGCTCCTTACTGCGCCACCCAGCCGCCGTCCATATTCCAGATCGCGCCGCGGACCTGGCGGGCCGCTTCGGACGACAGGAACACGGCCAGCGCGCCCAGCTCATCGGGCGTGACGAACTGTCCCGAGGGTTGTTTCTCCAGCACCAGCTCGCGCTTGGCCTGTTCCACCGGAATGCCTTCCTTCTGCGCGCGGGCTTCGACCTGCTTCTGCACCAGTGGCGTCAGCACCCAGCCCGGGCAGATCGCGTTGGCGGTGACGCCGGTCTGCGCGGTTTCCAGCGCGGTCACCTTGGTGAAGCCGACGATGCCGTGCTTGGCCGCCACGTAGGCGGACTTCTGCGCCGAGGCCACCAGCCCGTGGGTGGAGGCGACATTGATGATGCGGCCCCAGTCCTTCTGCTTCATGCCGGGCAGCGCCAGGCGCGTGGTGTGGAAGGCCGAGGTCAGGTTGATGGCGATGATCGCGTCCCAGCGCTCGGGCGGGAAATCCTCGATCGCGGCCACGTGCTGGATGCCGGCGTTGTTGACCAGGATGTCGGCGCCGCCGAAGTCGGACTGCGCGTAGCGCATCATGTCTTCGATCTCGGCCGCCTTGCTCATGTCGGCGCCGTGGTAGCCGACCCGGATCCCCTGGCCGGCCTGCGCGATTTCTGCCTTTGCGGCGTCCGCGTCACCAAAGCCGTTGACGATGATGTTGGCGCCCTGGGCCGCCAGCGCTTTCGCGATGCCGAGCCCGATGCCGCTGGTCGAGCCAGTCACCAGTGCGGTCTTGCCGTTGAGCATGTAAGCCTCCGTCGAGAGAAAGGAATGCCACAGAAAGGTTGCCACAGGGTTGGCGGAGCGCGCCGTGGCGGTGCGCGGCCGCGCACGCGGGACGCTGACACTGTGCTGTGGCATTGTACCCGCTGCGGCGTACAATCCAGCTTTGCTCAACCTCCGGCAGCGCCGTCTTTTTGCGGTCCGCGGTCCGGTTCGTCAGGGAGTCCAGATGTCTGCCAGTCCGCGTCTCGGTTTTGTCCAGTGCATCAGTCCGGCGGGCCTGCACCGCATGGCCTACCACGAGTGGGGCGACCCCGCCAATCCGCGCGTGCTGGTGTGCGCGCATGGGCTGACGCGCACCGGCCGCGACTTCGACACCGTCGCCAGCGCGCTGTGCGGCGACTACCGCGTGGTCTGCCCCGATGTGGCCGGGCGCGGCCGCTCGGAATGGCTGGCCGATGCCAACGGCTACGTGGTGCCGCAGTATGTGTCCGACATGGTCACGCTGATTGCGCGGCTCAACGTGGAGAAGGTGGACTGGTTCGGCACCTCGATGGGCGGGCTGATCGGCATGGGCCTGGCCGGGCTGCCGAAGTCGCCGGTGCGCAAGCTGCTGCTCAACGACGTGGGCCCGAAGCTGGCGCCGTCGGCGGTGGAACGGATCGGCGCCTACCTGGGGCTGCCGGTGCGCTTCAAGACCTTCGAGGAAGGCCTGGCCTACCTGCAAACCATCAGCGCATCGTTCGGCCGCCATACGCCCGAGCAGTGGCGCGAGCTCAACGCCGCCATCCTGAAACCGGTGCAGGGCACGGACGGCCTGGAATGGGGCTTGCATTACGATCCGCAGCTGGCGGTGCCGTTCCGCAAATCCACGCCCGAGGCCATTGCTGCCGGCGAGGCCGCGCTCTGGCGCAGCTTCGAGGCCATCGAAGGCCCGGTGCTGGTGGTGCGCGGCGCGCAGTCGGACCTGCTGCTGCGCGAGACCGTGGCCGAAATGGTGGCGCGCGGCAAGCATGTGAGTTCGGTGGAAGTGCCCGACGTGGGCCATGCCCCGACCTTTGTCGATCCGGCGCAGATTGCGATCGCCCGGCAGTTCTTTACCGGGGCCTGATGGCATCGCATGCCGGCCCTGTTTTTATCAGTCAACGCATTGTCATGAGTAACCTTGAACTGAAGCGTGCCCATGTGGGCAAGCGGTTGTCCGAATACGCGGTCTATAACGGCGTGGTGTATCTCGCCGGTCAGGTGCCCGAGGTCGATCCCAAGGCCGATATCCGCGGCCAGACGCGCGAGGTCCTCGGCCATATCGACCGGCTGCTGGCCGAGGCCGGCAGCGACAAGACCCGCATCCTGTCGTGCCAGATCTTCCTGACCAATGTCGACCAGATCGGCGAGATGAACGAGGTCTGGGACGCCTGGGTGCCGCAAGGCAACACGCCCCCGCGCGCCACTGTCGAAGCCCGTCTGGCCAATCCCGATTACCTGATCGAAGTGGTGGTGACCGCTGCGCTCAACTGATGCAGGCGTTGTGACATGGTGACGTCCACCGACCTGACCGGTCGGGTCGCGGGCATTCCGGATGCCGAACTGGTCGAACGCGCACTGGCCTACGTGCGCGAGCATGGTGCCGAGGTAGCGCTGCCCACCGGCGAGACCGTGCTGTCGCACGCGCAGGGCATGCTGCGCATTCTCGACGGCCTGCGCGTCGACGACGCCGCGCGGGCCGCCGCCTGCCTGTTCGGGCTGGTGGCCTTCGTGCCCGGTACCGAGGCCGAGATCGCACCGCGCTTTGGAGACGAGGTGGCACGGCTGGTCGACGGTGTGCGGCAGCTGCTGCGCATCGGTGCCATCGCCGGCAGCCGCCCCGAGGCCGAGCCGGCCGCGCCGTCCAAGAACGAAGCGCAGGCGCGCCACGAACAGGTCGAGGCGCTGCGCAAGATGCTGCTGGCGTTTGCGCAGGACATCCGCGTGGTGCTGGTGCGCCTGGCCTCGCGGCTGCAGACCCTGCGCTGGCTGGCCGAGACCAAGCAGGCGCCGCAGCCGGGCGTGGCGCGCGAAACGCTGGACATCTACGCGCCGCTGGCCAATCGCCTTGGTATCTGGCAGATGAAGTGGGAGCTGGAGGACCTGGCGTTCCGCTTCGAGCAGCCCGATACCTACAAGCGCATCGCCAAACTGCTGGACGAGAAGCGCATCGAGCGCGAAGGCTATATCGGCGGCGCCATCGAACGGCTGCAGTCCGAGCTGGCGACCGCCGGCATCCGTGCCGAGGTCAGCGGGCGGCCCAAGCATATCTACAGCATCTGGAAGAAGATGCGCGGCAAGGAGCTGGATTTTGCCGACCTGTACGATGTGCGCGCCTTCCGCGTGATCGTCGACGATATCAAGGACTGCTACACGGTGCTCGGTATCGTCCACCATATCTGGCAGCCGATCCCGCGCGAGTTCGACGACTACATCTCGCGGCCCAAGGCCAACGGCTACAAGTCGCTGCATACGGTGGTGATCGGCGATGACGGGCGCGCCTTCGAGGTGCAGATCCGCACCCACGAGATGCACCACTTCGCGGAATACGGCGTGGCCGCGCACTGGCGCTACAAGGAAGCGGGCAGCCGCGGCTATGCCGGGCAGTTCTCCGCCAGCGAACGCTATGACGAGAAGATTGCCTGGCTGCGCCAGCTGCTGGCGTGGAAGGACGATGCCGACCACAGCGTGGCGCACGACGAATCGTGGGAGCAGATCAAGCACGCCGCGATCGACGACCACATCTACGTGCTGACGCCGCAGGCGCGCGTGGTAGCGCTGCCGCAGGGCGCCACCGCGGTGGACTTTGCCTACTACCTGCACAGCGACCTCGGCCACCGCTGCCGCGGCGCGCGCGTGGACGGCACCATGGTGCCGCTGAACACGCCGCTGAAGAACGGCCAGACCGTGGAGATCATCGCGGTCAAGCAGGGCGGACCGTCGCGCGACTGGCTCAACGCGGACCTGGGCTACCTGGCCAGCAGCCGCGCGCGGGCCAAGGTGCGGGCCTGGTTCAATGCGCTCGATTCGCAGGAGACCATCGCCCAGGGCCGCGTGCTGATCGACAAGACCCTGCAGCGCGAAGGCAAGACCGCGGTCAAGCTGGAAGACCTGGCCACGCGGCTGGGCTTCAAGACGCCGGAGGACCTGTTTGCGGCAGTGGCCAAGGACGAGTTCAGTCTGCGCCACGTGGAGCACGCGCTGCGACACCCGGAGGGCGAGATCCAGGCGCCGCTGAGCGAGGAAGACGCTGTCACCAAGAAAAGCCGCGCCACCAGCGTGGCGCGCGGCGCCAAGAGCGGCGTGCTGGTGGTGGGGGTGGATTCGCTGATGACGCAGATGTCGCGCTGCTGCAAGCCGGCGCCGCCGGACGACATCGTCGGCTTTGTCACGCGCGGGCGCGGGGTGTCGATCCATCGGCGCAGCTGCCACACCTTCCAGCAACTGGCCGGGCGCGCGCCGGAGCGGGTGATCCAGACCGAGTGGGGCCAGAAGAGCCACGCCGCGGTCTATCCGGTCGATATCCATGTCGAGGCGATCGATCGCCAGGGGCTGCTGCGCGATATCTCCGAAGTGCTGTCGCGCGAGAAGATCAATGTCACCGGCGTCAAGACGCTCTCCAGCAAGGGCGTTGCGCGCATGCAGTTCACTGCCGAAGTGTCCGAGGCTACGCAGCTGCAGCGCGCGCTGCAGTTGATCGAAGACGTCCAGGGGGTGTTGCAGGCGAAAAGAAAGTGATGCTATACTTGCGGCTTCGCTAGGCTCGTAGCTCAGCTGGTTAGAGCACCACCTTGACATGGTGGGGGTCGTTGGTTCGAGTCCAATCGAGCCTACCAACGAATTGCAGTAAAGCAGTAAAAGAAGTGTGGCAAGTCCGATTCAACCCCATACGGAACGGAAGCGCATCATGGTTATGACACCGCGAACTACTACCGCTGGCAAGCGACAGTAGTCGAGGTGCGCCTTCGACCCGGTTGGATCGGGTTTGACAAAGAGAAACGCGGCCTTGGCCGCGTTTTTTTTCGTCTGTCGCCTGTCAGCGTCCTGATAAGCTGCCGCGTTTCCGGTGCGGCAGGGCAGGGCAGCAAAGAATAAATCGCCGGTCCCGCAGGCATGCAGGGCCGGTGCCACAAGATGCAGTTTGATCCGCTCGGGCGAGGCGCAAGACGCCGCCGGCGGAATCCTGGAGAGTCGAAATGATCGCAATCACGCTGCCGGATGGGTCCCGCCGCGAGTTTCCCGGCCCGGTGACGGTTGCCGAAGTGGCGCAGGGCATCGGTGCTGGCCTGGCCAAGGCCGCGCTGGCCGGCAAGGTGGACGGCCAACTGGTCGACACGAGCTACAGGATCGACCGCGATGCCGAGCTGGCCATCGTCACGGACAAGGACGCCGATGGCGTCGATGTGATCCGCCACTCCACGGCGCACTTGCTGGCCTATGCCGTCAAGGAGCTCTATCCGGAAGCGCAGGTGACGATCGGCCCGGTGATCGAAAACGGCTTCTACTACGACTTTGCCTACAAGCGTCCCTTCACGCCCGAAGACCTGGCCGCCATCGAGAAGAAGATGACGGAACTCGCCCGCAAGGACGAGAAGGTCGTGCGCGAAGTATGGAACCGCGACGAAGCGGTGGCGCTGTTCGAGTCGATGGGCGAGAAGTACAAGGCCGAGATCATCGCCTCGATCCCCGCCGACCAGGAAATCGGCTTGTACCGTGAAGGCAGCTTCGTCGACCTGTGCCGTGGCCCGCACGTGCCGTCCACGGGCAAGCTGAAGGTCTTCAAGCTGATGAAGGTGGCCGGCGCCTACTGGCGCGGCGACGCCAACAATGAGATGCTCCAGCGCATCTACGGCACGGCCTGGGCCAGGAAGGAAGACCAGGAAGCCTACCTGCACATGCTGGAAGAGGCCGAGAAGCGCGACCACCGCAAGCTGGGCAAGACGCTCGACCTGTTCCACCTGCAGGAAGAGGCGCCCGGCATGGTGTTCTGGCACCCGAAGGGCTGGCAGGTGTGGCAGGCCGTCGAGCAGTACATGCGCGGCCGCCTGACGGACGCCGGCTACGATGAGGTTCGTACGCCGCAGGTGATGGATCGTTCGCTTTGGGAAAAGTCCGGCCACTGGCAGAACTACAAGGAGAATATGTTCGTCACGGAGTCGGAGAAGCGCGACTACGCGATCAAGCCGATGAACTGCCCGGGCCATGTGCAGATCTTCAACCACGGCCTGCGTTCGTACCGCGACCTGCCGCTGCGCCTGGCCGAGTTCGGCGCCTGCCACCGCAACGAGCCGTCGGGCGCGCTGCACGGGCTGATGCGCGTGCGCGGCTTTGTGCAGGATGATGCGCACATCTTCTGCACGGAAGAGCAGATCGTGGCGGAGGCCAAGGCCTTCAACGAACTGGCGTTCTCGGTCTACGACGACTTCGGCTTCAAGGATGTGAAGGTCAAGCTGTCGCTGCGCCCGGACCAGCGTGCCGGCTCCGACGAGATCTGGGATCACGCCGAAGAGGGCCTGCGCCTGGCGCTGCGCGCCTGCGGCGTGGATTGGGAGGAGCTGCCGGGCGAGGGCGCGTTCTACGGCCCCAAGGTCGAGTACCACATCAAGGACGCGATCGGCCGCTCGTGGCAGTGCGGCACGCTGCAGCTTGACCTGGTGCTGCCGGAGCGCCTGGATGCCGAATACGTCTCCGAGGACAATTCGCGCAAGCGCCCGGTGATGCTGCACCGGGCCATCCTGGGCTCGTTCGAGCGTTTCCTGGGCATCCTGCTGGAAAACCACGCCGGTGCGCTGCCGGCCTGGCTGGCCCCGGAGCAGGTGGTGGTCATGAATATTGCGGATTCGCAGGCGGAATACGCCGAAAGCGTCGTGCAATTGCTGCAAAAACAAGGGTTTAGGGCCAAGGCTGATTTGCGTAATGAGAAAATTACGTATAAAATCCGCGAGCATTCGCTTCAAAAGGTTCCCTACCTGCTGGTAGTGGGCGACAAGGAGCGGGATGCCAGTCAAGTGGCCGTGCGTGCCCGTGGCAACGTGGATCTGGGTGTGATGCCCGTCTCCGCGTTTGTTGAGCGTCTGAAAAACGACGTCGCCAGCAAAGCCTGATGGGTGGTGAGCACGGCTTGTTTTTTTGTCTTCTTGAGGTAACGCAACATCGCTACGGACAAAGGTCATCGCATCAACCGGGAAATCAGCGCGCCTGAGCTGCGCCTGGTAGGGGTTGATAACGAACAGCTCGGCATCGTCAAGTTCATGGACGCGCTCCGGCTGGCTGAAGATAAGGACTTGGACCTGGTCGAGATCGCGCCGAACGCGGTTCCGCCCGTCGCCCGGATCATGGATTACGGGAAGTTCAAGTACGAGGAAGCCAAGCGCGCCCACGAGGCGAAGCTGAAGCAGAAAATCATCCAGGTCAAGGAAGTCAAGTTCCGGCCGGGTACGGATGATGGCGACTACAACGTCAAGCTGCGCAACCTGAAGCGCTTCCTGGAAGACGGCGACAAGACCAAGATCACGCTGCGGTTCCGTGGTCGCGAGATGGCGCACCAGGAAATCGGCGCGCGCATGCTCGAACGCCTGAAGGCGGACCTGGAAGAAATCGGCCAGGTCGAGCAGATGCCGAAGATGGAAGGGCGCCAGATGGTGATGGTGCTCGCCCCCAAGAAGAAGAAGTAATTCCTGCGCGGTGCAGCGGCCGGGATGCCAGGCATCCCGGCGTTGCTTCGTGCGGAAGTCGCGCGCGGTCCGCAAGGGCCGCTGTGCAACAACAAGTGGATGCGGGTCTTGCAAGCGTCGGCGTGAGCCGTCCACCTGCATGCATGTCATATGAGCTGGAGTTTTTCATGCCGAAGATGAAGACGAAGAAAAGCGCCTCCAAGCGCTTTACTGCACGTCCGAACGGTTCGTTCAAGCGTGGCCAGGCCTTCAAGCGTCACATCCTGACCAAGAAGACCACCAAGAACAAGCGTCAACTGCGCGGTACTCAGGACGTCCATGAGACGAACCTGAAGTCGGTGCGCGCGATGATGCCTTACGCATAACCCCTGACGAAAACGAAAGGAGAATTACATGCCTCGAGTAAAGCGTGGGGTCACTGCACGGGCCCGTCACAAGAAAGTCATCGACGCTGCCAAGGGTTACCGCGGCCGTCGCAATAATGTCTACCGCATCGCCAAGCAGGCGGTCATGCGTGCTGGCCAGTACGCATACCGCGATCGCCGCAACAAGAAGCGCGTGTTCCGCGCCCTGTGGATTGCGCGTATCAATGCCGCGACGCGTGAGCATGGCATGACCTACAGCGTGTTCATGAACGGTCTGAAGAAGGCCTCGATTGAACTGGACCGCAAGGTGCTGTCGGACATGGCTATTCACGACAAGCCTGCCTTTGCCGCCATCGTCAACCAGGTGAAAGCCACCGTTGCCTGATGCCGGCTGCGGCAGCGCGTAAGCGCTGCCGGGCAAGCACCGACCGCAAGGTCGACCGCCGACTGCAAGGTCCGCTGAAACGGGGCTCCTCACCGAGCCCCGTTTTTATTTCGAATGCCGTTTCAGTTGCCGCTATCCGGTTGCCGAGACCGCATTCGAAACGAACACCGCACGTAGTGCCAACCCACGTCGGACCGGTGCGTACCGGCCCCGACGCCAAAAATCCCACGACCGCCGCCATGTCTCAGGATCTGGATCAAATTGTCGCCGATGCCCAGGCCGCCTTCGCTGCTGCCAACGACAACGCCACGCTGGAAAACGAAAAGGCCCGCTTCCTGGGCAAGACCGGCGCGCTGACCGAACTGCTCAAGGGCCTCGGCAAGCTCGACCCGGAAACCCGCAAGACGGAAGGCGCCCGCATCAACCAGATCAAGCAGCAGGTTGAAGCCGCACTGCAGGCACGCCGCCAGGCGCTGGCCGATGCGCTGATGAACGCGCGCCTGGCCGCCGAGGCCATCGACGTCACGCTGCCTGGCCGTGCGGTCAGCCGCGGCAGCCTGCACCCGGTGATGCGCACGTGGGAGCGCGTCGAGCAGATCTTCGGCTCGATCGGTTTCGATGTGGCCGACGGCCCCGAGATCGAGACCGACTGGATGAACTTCACCGCGCTGAACAATCCGGACAACCATCCGGCGCGTTCGATGCAGGACACGTTCTACGTGGATGGCCGCGACAGCGAAGACAAGCTGTTGCTGCTGCGCACGCATACCAGTCCGATGCAGGTCCGCTACGCCAAGATGCATGTCGAGAAGTACGCCGGCAAGGCGATGCCGCCGATCAAGGTGATCTGCCCGGGCCGTACCTACCGTGTCGACAGCGACGCCACGCACTCGCCGATGTTCAACCAGGTCGAAGGCCTGTGGATCGGCGAGGACGTCAGCTTTGCCGACCTGAAGGGCGTGTACACAGACTTCCTGCGCAAGTTCTTCGAGCGCGATGACATCCAGGTGCGCTTCCGCCCGTCGTACTTCCCGTTCACCGAGCCGTCGGCGGAGATCGACATGGCCTTCGGCAATGGCAAGTGGCTGGAGATCTCCGGTTCGGGCCAGGTGCATCCGAACGTGCTGCGCAACATGGGCCTCGATCCCGAGCGCTATATCGGTTTCGCGTTCGGCTCCGGCCTGGAGCGCCTGACCATGCTGCGCTATGGCATCAACGACCTGCGCCTGTTCTTCGAGGGCGACGTGCGCTTCCTGCGCCAGTTCGCCTGACGCGCCGCCGTCCCCTCGTCAACGACCACACAGAATACTTACCGGATCAGAAGCGCCATGCAATTCTCGGAATCCTGGCTTCGCACCTTCGCCAACCCTGAAAAGATCTCCACCGACGCGCTGTCGCACACGCTGACCATGGCCGGCCTGGAAGTGGAAGAAGTGGGCTCGGTCGCGCCGCCGTTCGACAAGGTGGTGGTCGCGCGCGTGCTGTCGACCGAGCGCCATCCCAATGCCGACCGCCTCAACGTGTGCCAGGTCGATGCCGGCACCGGCGAGACCCTGCAGATCGTCTGCGGCGCGCCCAACGTCAAGCCCGGCATTCTGGTGCCGTGCGCACTGGTCGGCGCCGTGCTGCCGCCGTCCGAGGATGGCGGCAAGCCGTTCGAGATCAAGATCGGCAAGCTGCGCGGCGTGGACAGCTACGGCATGCTGTGCTCGGCGCGCGAACTCAAGCTGTCGGAGGACCACGGTGGCCTGATGGTGCTGCCGGAAGACGCGCCGGTCGGCCAGGATATCCGCCAGTACCTCGACCTGGACGACCAGGTCTTTGTCATCAAGCTGACGCCGAACAAGGCCGACTGCCTGTCGATCCACGGCGTGGCGCGCGAAGTGTCGGCGCTGACCGGTGCCGCGCTGAACCTGCCGGAGATGAAGCCGGTGCCGGTGACGATCCAGGACAAGCTGCCGGTCAAGGTATCGGCGCCGGACCTGTGCGGCCGCTTCTCCGGTCGCGTGATCCGCGGCGTGAATGCGCGCGCGGCCACGCCGGCATGGATGGTGCAGCGCCTGGAGCGCTCGGGCCAGCGCAGTGTTTCCGCGCTGGTCGATATCTCGAACTACGTGATGCTGGAACTGGGCCGTCCGTCGCACGTGTTCGATCTGAGCAAGATCCACGGCGGCCTCGACGTGCGCTGGGGCCGCAAGGGCGAGCAGATCAAGCTGCTCAACGGCAATACCATCGAGGTCGACGAGCAGGTCGGCGTGATCGCCGATGACAAGGAGATCGAAAGCCTGGCCGGTATCATGGGCGGCGACAGCACCGCCGTGACGCTGGACACCACGGACATCTATCTCGAGGCCGCATTCTGGTGGCCCGCCGCGATCCAGGGCCGTGGCCGCCGCTACAACTTCTCGACCGATGCCGGACACCGCTTCGAGCGCGGCGTGGACTACGCCACCACGGTCGAACATATCGAGCGCATCACCGCGCTGATCCTCGAGATCTGCGGCGGCCAGGCCGGCCCGGTGGACGACCACGTGGTCAACCTGCCGCAGCGCAAGCCGGTCAGCCTGCGCGTGGCGCGCGCCGAGCGCGTGCTGGGCATCGAGCTGTCGTCTGCAGCCATCGCCGATGTATTCCAGCGCCTGCAGCTGCCGTTCACACGCACCCAGGGCGCCGAGGGCGAGGTGTTTGAAGTCACGCCGCCGAGCTACCGCTTCGATATCGAGATCGAGGAAGACCTGATCGAGGAAGTGGCCCGCATCTATGGTTTCGAGCGCATTCCGGCACGTCCGCCGATCGCCGAGAGCGAGATGCGCCCGACCAACGAGGCCCGCCGCTCCAGCCACGTGGTGCGCCACGCCGTGGCCGCGCGCGATTACCAGGAAGTCATCAACTTCGCCTTCGTCGAAGAGAAGTGGGAGCGCGACTTCGCCGCCAACGACAACCCGATCCGCCTGCTGAACCCGATCGCCAGCCAGCTGGCGGTGATGCGCTCGACGCTGATCGGCGGCCTGGTCGACAAGGTGCGCTACAACCTGAACCGCAAGGCTGCGCGCGTGCGCCTGTTCGAGGTGGGCCGCGTGTTCCATCGCGACGCCAGCGTGAAGGATGGCGGCCTGACGGTGGCCGGCTACGATCAGCCGATGATGGCCGCGGGCATTGCCTATGGCCCGGCGTTCGAAGAGCAGTGGGGCATCCCCGCGCGCAACGTCGACTTCTTCGACATCAAGGGCGATGTCGAGGCACTGTTCCATCCGCGCGTGCCGCGCTTCGAGCCGGTGTCGCACCCGGCGCTGCACCCGGGCCGCGCCGCGCGCGTGCTGCTCGACGGCAAGGCCGTGGGCGTGGTCGGCGAGTTGCATCCGCGCTGGCTGCAGGAATACGAGCTGACGCATGCCCCGGTAGTGTTCGAACTGGCGCTTGACGCGCTGCGCGACACCGGCCTGCCGTTGTACACCGAGATCTCCAAGTTCCCGGCCGCCGTGCGCGACCTGGCCGTGGTCGTGAAGCAATCGGTGCGCGTGCAGGACCTGCTCGACGCCATGCGCGCGGCACTGGAAAAGCAGGGCTACGGCCGCTACTGCCAGAGCCTGGTGGTGTTCGACGAGTTCCGTCCCAAGGGCGCTTCCGCTGCCATTGGCGCGGACGAGAAAAGCCTTGCGTTCCGGGTGACCTTGCAAGATACTGGGTCGACCCTCCAGGACGAAACCGTCGACAGCGCAGTGCGCTGCATGGTCGACGCGCTGACAGAGGCCTTCCAGGCCCGGCTGCGCGGCTAAGCCATCGCCAGTACGCAACAAGTACGCGACGGACACACGATAAACAAGGGCGCCCGGGCTTGCCCCGGGCGGATCGCCAGACACACACTTGAGCGATCGACATGAATGATCGAGACGCGAATTCCATGACCGCTGCAGCACTGGGTGAGATGAGCGACCGGCAGGCTTCCTCCCTTGACGACGCTATGCCGGATGCGCGCGCGACCGAAGTTCCCACGCTGACCAAGGCCGAACTCGCCGAGATGCTGTTCGACCAGGTGGGCCTGAACAAGCGCGAATCGAAGGACATGGTCGAGGCCTTCTTCGACGTCATCCGCGAAGCGCTGGAGCAGGGCGACAGCGTCAAGCTGTCCGGCTTCGGCAACTTCCAGTTGCGCGACAAGCCGCAGCGGCCCGGCCGCAATCCCAAGACCGGCGAAGTCATTCCAATCACCGCGCGCCGCGTGGTCACGTTCCACGCCAGCCAGAAACTCAAGGGCCTGGTGGAAGAACGCGCCGGCATCGTCGGCTGACGCGTCACCCGAACGGCGGATTGCTTCCCGAAGCCGGCATCGGTATGCTTCTGGGCGCGCACCTGGTGCGCGCCAACCGCATGGCCGGCATGGCCTGACGCTCGTCTACACACCACATGTCGGACAAATCCAGCGATCGCATCGCGTTGCCGCCGATTCCGGCCAAGCGCTACTTCACCATCGGTGAGGTGAGCGAGCTTTGCGCCGTCAAGCCGCACGTCCTGCGCTATTGGGAACAGGAGTTCACGCAACTCAAGCCCGTCAAGCGCCGCGGCAATCGCCGCTACTACCAGCACCATGAAGTCCTGCTGATCCGCCGCATCCGCGAACTGCTCTACGAACAGGGCTTCACCATCAACGGCGCGCGCAATCGCCTCGATGAAGGCCGTCATCACAGTGGGGCAGCGGCAGCGCCTGAGGCCGCAGAAGTTGGTGAAGAAAATGCGGCGGCATTGTCGGTCGACATCGGCGGCCTGCGCAATGAACTGGTCGAAGTGCAGCACCTGCTCGCGCAACTGCGGGAGATCGCGAAGCACGGATAATTTCGACGTCGGGAGCTAGTCATACGGGGAATGCTTCTGTTATAATCTTTTGCTTCGGGGCGTAGCGCAGCCTGGTAGCGTACCTGCATGGGGTGCAGGTGGTCGGAGGTTCAAATCCTCTCGCCCCGACCAGACAAAACCCGCTTGGTGAATAGCCAAGCGGGTTTTTTATTTTCTGCGTGGAAATGGCCGGCCGGTGCGGTAACGCTTTGATACAGCCGTCGCCGATGCCCGTTGCTATGCTCTGCCATCCTCCCGACCGATTCCCCACTTATGTTCCGAAAGCTCTGTGTGGCTACCCTTGCGCTCCTCTGGCTGACGGCCGCGGCTGCCGCACGCGCCGACGACCGCGGCTACCCGAGCGCATATCGTGGCGGTGAGTACAAAGAGAAATTCCGTAGCGGCCCTTGTGAAATCGAACGCGAACAGAAGCGCGATGGCGAATACAAGGAAGAGCGCAAATGCAAGGGCGGTCCGCGTGGCTATGAGCGGAAGCAGAAGTACCGCGACGGCCCTTGCCTGATCGAGCGCGAATGGAAGGACGACGGTGAATATGAAGAGAAGGTCGAATGCAAGCGTGGATAAGTGCATGACCTTTCGGCCCGCCACGCGCGGCGCTGGCTGTTACTGCGAAAAGCAGGCCCGCTTTCTACCTAACCTGTTGCAACGATAGCGATCGCTGCTGTCGTTCTTACTTTTCTTGTGGAGCTTGCGCCATATATGCGCAACGCACGCAAGCACTCGGACGCCCGGGAAGGGCAGGTCGCCGATTGCATCAGCGAGCTTGGTTGACGCGGCCGGTGCTGGCTGACTCCGGCTAGCCCGCCAAGCTGCCCTATTGGACCGCATCCAATACTCAGGCATGGTGTGGCTCTGACATAGGCCAAAGGTCTTCTCGCTGGACCAGGGAATCGGCTTCGCTGTCGGTGAGACTGTCACTCACAAAGAACTCGCGGCGTTCGACGTTGTTTCCAATGGTACGTTCGAGGGTTACTCGACGATACGTTGCCTGATGCGCAGGGTCGTTCGCGAAGGCTGTTACCGGGCGATAGGTGAGAACGGATGACAAGGTGTTGGGGTTGTCACGGACCGTGGTTCCATGCAGTGGGCCCCCAACGTAGGTAATGTCCATGGCCTGTTGAAGCGCAACGTTCAGCGTTGCGTTCATCAGCGTCTGCCAACCTTCCCCGCTGGCGCGGAATGCATCCAGTATGTCCGCGTCATAGCGAATGCTCACCAGTTCCTTGGTGCTGGCGAGCCTGGGTCGACCGCGGCCGCGTTTGCCGAGCGGCTTCATGGCCTGCATCTCTTTCGCCGAGACCTCGTACGTGTCCGGATCCGCAGCGATGCCGCGGTTGATGGCCGCGTCCTCTTCGTCGGTCGGCACGACGATCTTAGGCTTGGTCGACATAGTTCCTTGCCTCGCGTTTGTTGGCCTTGCGCAGGCTGATGATATGCATTGCATTCCCGCCCTGGGTGAACACCACGCAATAGAGGCGCTCATCAATGACGCCGAAGCCGATCTCGCGGAGTTCTCTGTAGTCGGCCCTGTCATCTACCCCTGCCAACAGGCTCGGCCAGTGGAACCTTGCTGCCAGCGCGAGCGAAACACCGTGCTTGGACTGGTTGCTGACATCCTTGACGGGGTCGAAGGTGATGTCCATGCAGAATAATTGTAGCTGCAAATAAATGGGTGAGCCCAAGATTATCTGTGCTGCAGGATATGAATCCGCATCCTGAGTGCCTGTTGGGCTATACGCGCTGCTCGGTCGTTGCCAGCAAAGGCGGCGAGATACCCAGGTTCTCCCGTCATGGCCCGCCGGCACCCTGGCTTAGACTGGTCCCGCTGTACTCACCAGCCCGCCCGCACCCCACCGCGGCGGGCTGTTTCTTGGGTGGAGACTAGCGCGTCAGCCTGCGCAACAGCGCGTCATGTCCGCTTGCCAGGCCGGCAAGCGCCGTTGCGTCGGCCAGTTCGAATTCGCTGAACTGGAAGGCTGGTGCCACGGTGCAGCCGACCAGGGCGAAGTCCACGCCATCGGCCATATCCACGCGTTCGGCGGCAAACCATTGGCCGGCGGGCACCATTGCCTGGAAGGCCGCGCCGGGATGCCGCAGCGGGTCGCCCAGGCGCTGCGTGACGATGGTGCCGTCCACGATCCGGTGCACGTCCACGGGGGAGCCTGCGTGGTAGTGCCAGAGTTCGTCGGACCGGATGCGATGCCACGCGGAATAGTCGTTGCCGCACAGCATGTAGTGGATCGCGGTGCAGGCTGCGCGTGTGCGACCGTCCTGGCAGACGACCTGCTCTTCGCCGCGATAGGTTTCGCGGTAGTAGCCGCCTTCCGGATGCGGCTGCAGGTCGAGCGAGCGGATCAGTTGGCTGGCGGTCGGGCTGAGGTCTGGCATGTGGGCAAGCGGCGTGGCGCATCGGCGATGCGGAAGCCGTAGCTTAAAGCAGTGCGAAGCGTGCCTGGCCGGGGCCGACGAGGGCGGGGCGGCTGACCGGGTAGCGGTGACGGGTGCCCTGGGCGTCGAAGGACAGGAAATCCGGCGTCCAGCGCAGGGCCTGCAACTGGAGTGGCTCGATGCCGTCGACGAGGATGGCGCCGGCGTCCACGCAGACACTGCCGCAAGGCAGGCGCAGGGATTCGCAGTCGTCGCCGAAGTAGTAGGCCTCGAGCAGGATGGAATCGGACTGGTACAAGGGCATGGGCAGTATCCGGATACTGTATGGATGTACAGTATAGCTCTGGCCAGCGCTTCGGTCATCCCCGACGATTCTCATTTTCGTGCGCCGCCACACCCTGCGGCGCTGTGCCATTGCCGCGTCGAAGTTGGTGGCAGGCGGTGTCGGCCTGGATTGGTATAACCTGAAAGCGATGCCGGTCGCACAGCATGGTCGTGCCAGGACCGGCAGGGTCGCTGCGGGGGATGCCATGGCGAGGTGCGGGAGCAGGGCTTGCTGGTTTGGTTTGGGCGTGGTGCTGGGCGCGGCGATGGGCGGTGCCTGCGCCATGCTGGTGCGCACGGCCGCGGAGCGGCGGGTGCTGCGCCAGCCCGATGTGCCGCTGGTGCCGTCCGATCCCACCGCGGATCAGGCGCTGACCGATACTGCCACTGACGTGGTGGAGTACGGCGGCTTCGTGATCCACGTGTATTGCCACGCGCTGGGCATGGGGCGGTTCAAGGCCCTGTGCGATATCTGGGAGTCGGGCGCCGTGGTGCTGGAGGGCGGCGCGCCGCCGGCCACGCACGCCACGCCCGAAGATGCGCGGGCCGCGGCGATTTCGTGGGCGCGGCAATGGGTGCAGCACAATGGCTGAGGGCGCCGCCGCGCAATCATCGCCGTGACAGGAGATGCCATGCACGCCTGTGACCTGTGTCATCAGCTGGTGGGCGAACCGTCCAGCGTGCCGCCACACGAGCACCTGGCTGCCTCTGGCATTGCGGCCATGAGCAACCGGTGCAAGGTCGACAGCCGCTGGCGCTGCACGGGCTGCGGCGCCTGGATGTACCAGAGCACGGCATTGGGTGAGCCGCCGAATATGTGGCGAATGGGCCCGCGCCCGGTCGACTGGCCTGATAATGACGGCTGAGCAGGCATGGCCGCGCCGCCACCGGGCAGTGCGGCCATGCCCCGTATCGCGCCCGGCTCAGGCTCTCGGGCGTCTGTTTCAAGGAGATTTCATGTTTGTTTGTGGGAACCAGGCTTGCGGTGCGCGCTGGGAGCCGAATGAGGTGCAGATCCGCAATGAAGGGCAGGGTCCCGTGTTCCGCTGCCCGCAATGCGGCGCACGCAATCACGTCCAGGCACGCACCGCGCGCGACGGCAGCACGGTCTACCGCCAGGTGGCGGCGAAGCCGGTACCGCGCTAGCCCGGATCGTCGGGCGGCAAGCCATGTCACCCCACGCATGTGGGGTCAAATTCACATGGTTGCCGCCTTAAGCTTGCTCAGGCGGGACCGTTATACACAATCATGGACTTTGCCGACCTTCCTCAAGACTCTGCCTCCAATGCTGAACGCATGGGCTGGGCGAACGCTTCGCCGGAAGTGATCGCCAAGGTATTGAATTCAGCACTGGCAGCGCAGGACCTCTCAGGGTTTGCCGCGCTGCTGTCGGATATCGCGCGCGACCGCGGCCTCAAGGGCGAGCGTGCCGCGCACCAGTCGATCTACGACATGCCGTACGCCAGCCTGCTGCCCAGGCAGAAACACCTGCTTTCCGATGCCTTCGACCTGCTGGTCCTGCTCGGGCTGGAACTGCGCCCGCGTGGCGCAGGCGCCGGCATCGGCGACGATGCGGACCTCGACACGGGCGCGGAAGCAGACGAATAAGCCCGGGCTGGCCAGCGCTATGCGCGTTCCAGCATACCGATCTCGCGCACCGCGACCGACAGCATCGACAGCCCCGCAGCCCCCGAGGCGCGCTGGTCGGCCAGCATGCGCGTAAAGCGTTCCAGCGCGCCATGACGGCTGGAGCGCCAGGCATCGATCATGGCGTCGGGCGTATCCAGTTCATCCTCCTGTGACAGCACGCTGACGGTCAGTGCGCGCTTGAGCCGCCCCAGGTCTTCCAGCGTGGTGGTGCGTGCCAGCAGGTCCCAGTGCGTGTCCGATGGCAGCGCCAGCGCGCGCTCGCGCAGCCAGCTGAAGCTCAGGTGGCTGTCCAGCGCGAAATAAACCCCCGCCACCAGGTCCAGGCTGCGTTTGCACGCCGTGGCCACTTCGGCGATATCGAGCGCGGCGGCGGAGATCTCGCTGCCGGCCACGCGCACAGCCAGCGCTTCGTCGACCCCTGCATCCGTCAAGGCCCGGGTGCGCTCTGACAGTGCCGTCGCATCGGCCGGCGGCAGCAGCCGCGGCAGTTGCGGGGCCAGCCATTGCGCGGCCTGGGCAAAGCGCGCCAGGTCCTCGGCGGCCTTGCTGCCGCTGCGCAGATAGCGGATGAACCACAGGCACGCGCGCTCCAGCAGCAGCGCCACGGCCCCGAACATGCGCGCCTGCTCGGCATCGGCCACACGGTTGTCCAGCGCATCGATCTCCTGCCACAGGGTGGTCAGGCCGAAGACATCGCGTGCGATCAGGCAGGCGCGCACGATATCGGCCGGGCGTGCGTCGGTCTCTTCCATGATCCGGTGCACGAAGGTGGCGCCGATACGGTTGACCAGCATATTGGTCAGGTGTGTCGACAGGATCTCGCGCCGCAGCGGGTGGCGCTGCATCGCGTCGGCGTAACGCTGGCGCAGCGGCACCGGGAAATAGTCCGACAGCAGTCCGGCGACCAGCGTGTCTTCCGGCACGTCGGAGGCCAGCAGTTCGTCGTACAGCCACATCTTGCTGTAGGCAAGCAGCACGGCACGCTCGGGCGATGCCAGGCCTTCATCGGCCAGCTTGCGCTCGGCGATTTCTTCCTCCGAAGGCAGGAACTCCAGCGGCCGGTTGAGCCGTCCGGCGCGCTCCAGCCAGCGCACCAGGCGCGCCTCGCCGTCGAGCAGCGCGGGGCTGCTGCGCCCGGCCACGGACAGTGCCTGGGTCTGGTAGTAGTTGTCCTGCAGCACCAGCAGGCCGACCTCGTCGGTCATCTCGGCCAGCAGCTTGTTGCGCTGCTTCTCGGTCATTTCGCCGTCGGCAACCACCAGCCCGAGCAGGATCTTGATATTGACCTCGTGGTCCGAGCAGTCCACCCCGGCCGAGTTGTCGATGGCGTCGGTGTTGATGCGCCCGCCCTTGCGCGCGAACTCGATGCGGCCCAGCTGGGTGAAGCCGAGGTTGCCGCCTTCGCCGACCACCTTGCAGCGCAGGTCATTGCCGTTGACACGCACCGCGTCGTTGGTGCGGTCGCCGGCCTGCAGGTGGGTTTCCTGGCTGGACTTGACGTAGGTGCCGATGCCGCCGTTGTAGAGCAGGTCGACCGGCGCCATCAGGATGGCGTGGATCAGCTCGGCCGGCGACAGCGTGGCTGCCGTGACCCCCAGCACCGCCTGCACCTGCGGCGACAGCGCGATGGTCTTGGCGCTGCGCGGATAGATGCCGCCGCCGGCGGAAATCAGCGTGGCGTCGTAGTCGGCCCAGCTTGAGCGGGGCAGGCCGAACAGCCGCGTGCGTTCCTGCAGGCTCCTTGTCGTGTCCGGGTCGGGATCGAGGAAGATATGCCGGTGGTCGAAAGCCGCCACCAGCCGGATATGCGGCGACAGCAGCATGCCGTTGCCGAACACATCGCCCGACATGTCGCCGATGCCGGCCACGGTGAAGTCCGTGGTCTGGATATCGACACCCATCTCGCGGAAATGCCGCTTGACCGATTCCCACGCACCGCGCGCGGTAATGCCCATCTTCTTGTGGTCATAGCCGACCGAGCCCCCGGACGCAAAGGCATCGCCCAGCCAGAAGCCGTATTCGGCCGAGATCGCGTTGGCGAAGTCGGAGAACGTCGCGGTGCCCTTGTCGGCGGCGACCACCAGGTAGGGGTCGTTGTCGTCGTGGCGCACCACCTCGGGTGGCGGCACCAGCTGGCCGCCGACGAGGTTGTCGGTGAGGTCCAGCAGCCCGCGCAGGAAGGTCTGGTAGCAGGCGATGCCCTCCTGCAGGAACGCATCGCGGTCGGTGGGCGGGGGCGGGCGCTTGACCACGAAGCCGCCCTTGGAGCCCACCGGCACGATCACCGTGTTTTTGACCATCTGCGCCTTCATCAGGCCCAGCACTTCAGTGCGGAAGTCCTCGCGCCGGTCTGACCAGCGCAGTCCGCCGCGGGCCACGCGCCCGCCGCGCAGGTGCACGCCCTCAACGCGCGGCGAGTAGACCCAGATCTCGAACATCGGGCGCGGCTCGGGCAGGCCGGGGACCAGCGCGGGATTGAACTTGAACGACACATATGGGCGCGGCTGGCCTTCCTCGCCGCGGTGGAAATAGTTGGTGCGCACGGTGGCGTTGATCACGCCCAGGAAAAGCCGCAGGATGCGGTCCTCGTCCAGGTTGGGCACCTTGTCCAGCGCCGCGCCGATATCGGCCAGCAGCTTGTCGCAGCGCGCCTGGCGGGCGGTGTCGGTGGCGACCTCGCTGAAGGTGTCGAAGCGCGCCACGAACAGGCCGACCAGCATGGCGGCAATGGCCGCGTTGCCGGTCAGCGCGCGCTCGATATAGGCGTCGCTGAAGGTCGAGCCTACCTGGCGCAGGTAGCGGGCATAGGCGCGCAGGATGGTGACGTCGCGTGCGGCCAGCTCGGCGCGCAGCACCAGGCGGTTGAAGTCGTCGTTCTCGATCTCGCCGTGCCAGGCGCGCGCGAACGCATCCTCGAACAAGGCCTTGACGCGCGCGATGTCGAATTCCGCCGCGCCGCCGCTGTCGGCAATCTCCAGCCCGAAGTCGTGCACCCATACCGGCGCGCCGCTGTCGGGTTCGATCAGGTAGGGGCGCTCTTCATCCACGCGCACGCCCAGGTGTTCCAGCATGGGCAGGCTGTGCGACAGCGCGATCGGCTCGCCGGCACGGTACACCTTGAAGCGGAACACCCCCGGCGCGGCCTCGATCGGCCGGTACAGGTTCATCGCCATGCCGTTGCCGCGCAGCGCGTGCTCCATCAGCTCGATATCGCGCACCGCGGTGCGGGCCGGGTAGTCCTCACGGTAGCCGGCGGGGAACGAGCCGCCGTAGCGCTGCAGCAGCCGGTTGCCTTGCTCTTCGCCGTGGCTTTCATGCAGGGCTTCGGCGAGATCGTCCTGCCAGCGGCGGCTGGCGTGCACGATGCGCGCCTCCAGCTCACGCGTATCAACATGCGGCATGGTGCCGGGCTCGCCGCGCACGGTCAGCTGGATGCGCGCCAGCGGCGACTCGGACAGCAGCGGCGTGAACTCGCAGCTGGTGCCGTGGAAGGCCGCGGTCAGCAGCCTCTGGATCTTCTGGCGCAGGTCGGTGTTGTACTTGTCGCGCGGCACGAACACCAGGCACGAGACAAAGCGGTCGAAGCGGTCGCGCCGTACAAAGAGCCGGGTGCGCTGGTGTTCCTGCAGCCGCAGGATGCCGGTGGTGATGTCGAACAGTTCATCCTCGGTGGCCTGGAACAGTTCATCGCGCGGATATTGCTCAAGGATGGTCACCAGCGACTTGTACAGGTGCCCCTTGGCCAGGAAGCCCGCGCGCGCCAGGATATTGGCGCACTTGAGCCGCACCAGCGGAATTTCCGCAATCGGCGCCGTATAGGCAGTCGAGGTGTACAGGCCGACAAAGCGCCGCTCGCCGAACAGCTGCCCCTTTTCATCGAGCAGCTTGACGCCGACATAGTCGAGATAGCCCGGCCGGTGCACGGTGGCGCGCGAATTGGCCTTGGTCAGGAAGATCGGCGAGGCCCCTTCGATGATCGCGGTGGCCGCGGCGGGCAGCAGCGTGAGGTCTTCGGCATCAGGCTCGCGCAGGCTTTCGCGCAGGATGCCCGCGCCCGAGCCCGGCACGCCGCGCAGGAAGTAGCGGCCGTCCTGCGACACCAGCTGGTAGTCACGCTGGCCGAGGAAGGAGAAGTGGTCATCCATCATCCAGTCCAGGAAGGCGCGCGCCTCGACGCTCTCCGGCGCGGCCGCGTCGGGCGCCTGCGCCATGGCGGCGATGGTGGCCTGGGTGATGCCGCACATCTTCGACCAGTCTTCCACCGCCGCGCGCACGTCGACCAGCACCTGCGCAATGCCGCTGCGCAGCGCCTCCAGCCGCGCGGCCTCGCCGCTGCGGTCGATCTCGAAATGGATAAAGGATTCCAGGCGCGAGCTGTCCCCGGCCTCGCCGGCGCCGCCCGGGGCGATCCGCTCGATGCCGCCGCGCGCGTCGCGCCAGACCCGGAACACGGGATGGATGGCCGAGTGCAGCGCCAGTCCCTGCCGGTTGATCTCCATCGTCACCGAGTCGACCAGGAAGGGCATGTCGTCATTGACGATCTCGACCACGGTGTGGTCCGAGTGCCAGCCGTGCTCTTCCAGGTTGGGATTGTAGACGCGGATGCGCGCATTGCCGGGGGTGAATTTCTGTGCGGTCTGCCAGTGCGCCATCACGGCGCCGTAGAGATCGTCGACGTCGCGCTGGAGCAAGTCCTCGGCGTCGGCCTGGTCGTAGTAGTGCAGCAGGAAGGGCTCGACCACGGCGAACATCGCCGCCGGCAGCCGCTCGCGCGCGAAGCTGGCCAGTTCGTCCAGCAGGTGCGCGACCTTGTCTTCGTTCTCCTGCGGCATGATCCCTCCTCGCGGTGTCGACGGGCGGCCCGCGGCATGTGCCGGGGCATGCTCATACTTTAGGAAAAATCCGCATGCCCGGCGCAAGAAAAGTGGCGGGTATGACGATGGCGCGCGAAGAAAAGGTGGGCGGCCTCCCGCTGCTGCCCGCGGGACGGCTTGCGCGGCGCTCAGAGGCGCGTGGCGGCGAGGGTGGGGCAAGAGGTGGGGCGGTGTGCGACCGGCGGCAGGCCGGGGCAATGCGAGGGCGCGACAGCTTTTTCCTGCCGGGCGGCTTCGGTGCCCGCGCGAACCTGGCGAGTGGTGTGGTCGCTCAGCGTGGTCTTCATCCGCTCCAGCAGGGTGCCCAGCGCAGCGCGCTCTTGCGAACTGAACGCCGCCACTGACACGCTGTGCAGCGCGCTGAGGGCCTGCGCGGTGCGCTGCAGCCGGTTTGCTGCGCTTTCTGCAATGCGGGGCGCCTGAGTGCCAGCGTACTCGATCCAGCCGTCGCGCCGCAGTTCATCCAGCATCGTCTCGGAACGCTCGACATCGATCGGCATCGGGCCCGTCAATGGCGAGCCGCGCACGAAGGCATCCTGGCGGATGGCCCGCAGCAGCAGCCACTGGGAGTAGTTCAGGCCAGAGGCGCATAGCGTCTGTTCCAACGCACCTTGCCAGGCGGTTACGGCATCAACCAGGGCAAGGACAACCGGCTCGCTGGGTTCGAGGGGTCTTGGCTGCATGAATGGCGTCTCCTGTTTTGGTTTGCCGCCACTGCGATGCGCTGGCATCCGTCGCGCGGGTACCAGGGGCCGGAGCATGGCCGGCCCGGGCGGCACGGGCGCCGCAGCCTCTCTGGCGGGGCACGGTCGACCGATGGGCCAGACACTACCAGAATCTTTTGCCGGAATTGTGACAGGTCGGGAATGCCCTGTGGCACCACAGGGACATAGTATCCCGCACGACCCCTGGCATGGCTTGAGCTATGAATAAAGCGACTGGGAGCCATGACTTTAAATCACAGCCAGAATGTATGCGGCTGGCTACACTGCCTGCCGGAGACCCCGCCAACGAGCCTTCAGGCCAGCAGGGGGCGCGCGGCGCGGGCACGGGCCCGGCCGCCAGACCGGAGATAAGGATGTACAAGGAACGCATTCGCCTGGCCAGGCTGCACGACAAGGTAGTCTCGGCCGACGAAGCCGCCGCGCTGATCCGCGATGGCATGACGGTAGGCATGAGCGGTTTCACGCGCGCGGGCGACTGCAAGGAAGTCCCGTTTGCGCTGGCGCGGCGCGCGGCCACCGAGCCGCTGCGCATCACCCTGATGACCGGCGCGTCGCTGGGAAACGACATCGATCGGGTACTGGCCGAGGCGGACGTGATTGCGCGCCGCCTGCCGTTCCAGTCCGACGCGACGCTGCGCCGCAAGATCAACGCAGGCGAAGTGATGTTCATCGACCAGCACCTGTCCGAGACCGTGGAGCAACTGCGTTCCGGCCAGATCGCACCGGTGGACGTTGCCGTGGTGGAAGCGGTGGCGATCACCGAGCAGGGCGGCATCATCCCCAGCACCTCGGTCGGCAACTCGGCCAGCTTCGCCATACTGGCGCGCAAGGTGATCGTCGAGATCAACCTGAACATGCCGCTGGAGCTGGAAGGGCTGCACGACATCTACTTCCCGGTGCGGCGCCCGTACCGCCAGCCGATCCCGCTGATTGCGCCCGAGCAGCGCATTGGCCTGCCGTATATCCCCATCGATCCCGAGAAGATCGCGGCCATCGTCATCACCGCCAAGGACGATAGCCCGTCCAACGCGCTGCCGCCGGATGCCGATACCCGCAATATCGCCGGCCATCTCAACGATTTCCTGCTGCGCGAAGTCCGCGCCGGCAGGCTCTCGCCCTCGCTGCAGCCGCTGCAGGCGGGCATTGGCACCATTGCCAACGCGGTGTTGCACGGCATGGTCGATTCACCGTTCCGCGACTTGCAGATGTATTCCGAGGTGCTGCAGGACAGCACCATCGAACTTCTGGATGCGGGGCGCCTGGCGTTTGCCTCGGCCTCTTCGGTGACGCTGACGCGCGAGGTGTACCAGCGCTTCCTGTCCAACCTGGACCGCTATCGCTCGCGCCTGCTGCTGCGTCCGCAGGAGATCAGCAACCATCCTGAGATCCTGCGCCGGCTCGGGCTGATTACCATCAACACGGCGCTCGAGTGCGACATTTACGGCAACGTCAACTCCACGCATGTGGGGGGCACGCACATGATGAACGGCATCGGTGGCTCCGGCGATTTTGCGCGCAATGCGCACCTGTCGGTATTCGTGACCAAGTCGGTGGCCAAGGACGGCGATGCCTCCAGCATCGTGCCGATGGTGGCGCACGTGGACCATACCGAGCACGACGTCGACATCATCGTCACCGAGCACGGCCTGGCCGACCTGCGCGGCCTGGCGCCGCGCGAACGCGCGCGCACGGTCATCGACAACTGTGCCGACCCGCAATACCGCGAGCTGCTGGGCGACTACTTCCGGCGCGCCAGCACCCATGGCGGCCAGACCCCGCACCTGCTGGAAGAGGCGCTGTCCTGGCATGTCGGCTTCCGCGACCGCGGCACCATGCTGCCCGCGCAGCCGGCCCAGGCGATGGCAGCCTGAGCGCGGCTTCCGCCAGAAAGCAAAACAGCCCGCGCAAGCGGGCTGTTTGCCTTGGTGCCGCCGGTTGGCGGCGGGGCAGGCTTACTGCGCCTTGCCGCCCTGGCTGGCAGGCGCCTTGGCGCCGTCGGTGTACGGATCAGCCTTGCCGGCCTTGGCGCCGTCGGTGTACGGATCGAACTTGCCGGCCTTGGCGCCATCCGTGTTCGGGTCGAACTTCTTGCCCGAGTTGGTCAGGTCCGACTTGGTCGATTGCTTGGCGCCATCGGTGTACGGGTCGAACTTGCCGGATTTGGCGGGGTTCTGGTTCGGGCTGGCCTTCTTGGTGTGGCTGCCACCGTAGAGATCGCCGCCTTCGGTGTAGTTCTTCTGCGCATAGACCTGCGTCGCGCCCAGCGCGGCCAGTGCTGCAACGATCAGGGTCGAAACGGTCTTCTTCAGCATCTTGCTTATCCTCGCGATTGACGGTCGCGCAGCGCCTGCGCGAATCCGGTTTTGGGGCCGAGCCTGGCCGGTGGCGGCTGGGCACATGTGGCGGAACACCCGGTTAATGTACCGAGTCAGCGCTTGTCCGCAAAGTGAAAGTTTCTTCTACAAGTATTGAATACCGATGGCGTTGCCTGCGTACTGCGCCGGATCAAATGCAACGATTCTGGGGCAGATGTGGGTGACTGATGGCACATTTTCAACTGGCAGCCATAAAAAAACCGGCTGCCAGGTGGCAGCCGGTCATGACCCCTCGCGGGACGGTTTCGCCGTCCGGTTATTCCAGTGTGATGTTCTGATCGCGTGCGATCTTCTTGCGCAGGTCCAGCTCGCGCTTGATCTGGGCGGCGTACTGCGCCGGGGTGTTGCCGTCGGTGTAGGCACCGCTGTCGGCCAGGCGGCGCTTGACGTTGGGGTCCTGCAGCGCCTTGACCGCGGCATCATGCACGCGCGTGATGATTGCCGCCGGCGTGCCGGCCGGGGCCACCAGGCCGTACCAGGCCATGTTGTTCATGTCCTTCATGCCGGCTTCGGCAAAGGTCGGCACGTCTGGCAGGCCCTCGACCCGCTTGGGCGCCGCCACTGCCAGCGCGCGCAGCTTGCCGGCCTGGATATGCGGCATCGACGACGGCAGGTTGTCGAACTGCGCGTTGACCTGGCCGGCCAGCGTGTCGTTCAGCGCAGGGCCCGATCCGCGGTAGGGGATATGGACCATGTCGGTCTTGGTGATGTCCTTGAACAGCTCGCCGTCCAGGTGCGAGATGCTGCCCTTGCCGGCCGAGGCGTAGCTGTACTTGCCGGGGCTGGCCTGCAGCATCGCGACGAACTCCTTAAGGGTCTTGGCCGGCACCTTCGGGTTGACCGTCAGCACGTTCGGCACGTTGACCAGGTTGGTGATCGGCGCGAAGTCCTTGAGCGGGTCGTACGGGTTCTTGGGGTTGGTGGCGGGGTTGGTCGCCATCGTGCTGACGGTGGCGATGCCCAGCGTGTAGCCGTCCGGGGCGGACTTGGCGAGCGCGTCGGCGCCGATCGCGCCGCCGCCGCCGCCGCGGTTTTCCACCACCACCGGCTGGCCCAGCTCGCGGCCAAGGCCGTCGGAGACCGCGCGCGCAACGATGTCGGTGGTGCCGCCGGCCGCGAACGGAACGATCAGGCGGATCGGCTTGTTGGGGTAGGACTGGGCTTGGGCCAGGCCGTGGGCCAGGCCAAGGGCCGCGATGCAGGCGGCTGCGCCGGCGCTGATAACTGCTTTCAAGGAGTGCCTCCGTTCTTCTTTCACTGATTCGCCAGGCGGGCTGCAGGCGTTTCTTCGGACCCAGACCTTTCGTCTGCGCCCCGCGCTGTCACGGTTCCCCGCGCTGGCATGACCGGGCCGTGCCGGGATGCGGCGACGGCCGGCACCTTGCGATAGTTCCGCGATACGGAACCATGTTCCACAATGTGCGCGGATGCGATTCAACCGGGAAAGCGGGCGCAGGGGAATTGGTGAGAACCCGCGTATCAAGAAACCGGCAGCCATGCCGACCGCGCGCGCAAAGCAGCGCGGCGGAAATGAAAAAAGCCGGAAGCAAGGCTTCCGGCTTTTCCTGAATTCGCTGGTGGGGCGTGAGTGACTCGAACACTCGACCTACGGATTAAGAGTCCGCTGCTCTACCAACTGAGCTAACGCCCCAACGAAGAAAAAGATTTTAGCAAGGTATCTGATAAGACGCAATAGCCTTCGCGCAATTTTTGCGAGCCAGGCTGCACTGGCCGCTACAATGCCAGCCACCGCGCGCGTCCCGCGCGGTGGTTACTATCCAACTGCTTGCCCAGTCCATGCACGCCAGAGTCCTGCGCTATCTCGACGAGGTCGTCCGCCGCGGTTCGATCCGCAAGGCGGCCGAGCACCTGCATGTGGCGCCGACCGCGGTCAACCGCCAGATCCTGGACCTGGAGGCGGAACTGGGCGCGCCGCTGTTCGAGCGCATCAGCAAGCGGCTGCGGCTGACGCCGCTGGGCGAGATGGTGCTGGCCCACGTGCGCCAGACGCTGCGCGAGCACGACGCGCTGCGCGAGCGCATCGAGGACTTCAAGGGCGCGCGCCGCGGCGAGGTCACCGTGGCGGTCACGGCCGGCCTGGCGGGCTCGCTGATGCCGTCGCTGGTGCATGACTTCCGCCAGCGCTACCCGGGCATCGTGGTGCGCGTCGCCGACCTGCCGGTGGCCGATATCACCACGGCGGTGGGGCAGGGCGACGCCGACCTGGGCCTTGGCTATGACCTGCCTGAGCTGCCCGCCTTCCGCGCGCTGGCCACCAGCGACTGGCAGATCGGCGCGGTGGTGCCGCCGGGCCATGCGCTGGCGGCCCGGCAATCGGCGCTGCTGAGCGAATGCGTCGGCTATCCGCTGATCCTGCCGGCGCCCTCGCTGTCGATCCGCGCCATCCTGGATGCGGCCTTTGCCCGCAATGCGATCGAGGTCTCGCCGGTGGCGGAGTCCACCTCGACCGCGCTGATCCGGCAACTGGTGATGCTGGGCACCGGCATCGCGCTGCTGAACCCGCTCGATGTGATGGAAGAGCGCGCCCGCCAGGCGCTGGTCTACGTGCCACTGCGCGACCGCCACCTGCAGGGCCAGACGCTGACGCTGGTGGCGCGCGCTCGCGGCCCGCTCAGCGCCGCTGCCGAGCTGATGGCCGAGCGCATCGGCGACGCGCTGGCGGTCTTGTTCGCGCAGGCGCGCTGAGCAACAGGGTGTCGCAGGTGTCCACTTTTTGTGGACAGGATGATCGGAATTCTGCGCTTGGGGGATTGCACTTCGCCGCCGTAGACTGGCTGCCATCCAGTCCCCCAATTCGTTTTGCAGAAGGAATTCCGCCATGACCCTGATTGCCCTGAGCGCCGACGTGCTGGTCACCATGGATGCGCGGCGCCGCGAGATCCGCGATGGCGCCCTGGTTGCCGAAGGCCCCGCCGTGCAGTGGGTCGGTCCGACCTCGGAACTGCCGCCGCAGTACCGGCGCATGGTCGACGACGGCAGCGCGCAGGTGCTCGACATGCGCGGTCGCGTGGTCACGCCCGGTCTGGTCAACACCCACCACCACATGTACCAGAGCCTGACGCGCGCGGTGCCAGCCGCGCAGGACGCCGAGCTGTTCTCGTGGCTGACCAACCTGTACATGCTGTGGTCGCACCTGACGCCGGAAATGATCGCGGTGTCGACCAAGACCGCGATGGCCGAGCTGATGCTGTCGGGCTGCACCACCACCAGCGACCACCTCTATTTGTTCCCGAACGGCTCGCGCCTGGATGACTCGATTGCCGCGGCGCAGGAGATGGGCATGCGCTTCCACGCCGCGCGCGGCTCGATGAGCGTGGGCCGCAGCAAGGGCGGCCTGCCGCCGGACGTGGTGGTGGAAGAGGAGGCCGCCATCCTGCGCGACAGCCAGCGGCTGGTGGAGCAGTACCACGACAGTGCGCGCCACGCGATGCTGCGCGTGGTGCTGGCGCCGTGCTCGCCGTTTTCGGTGTCACGCGACCTGATGCGCGAGTCGGCCAATATGGCGCGGCACTATGGCGTGTCGCTGCACACGCACCTGGCCGAGAACGACAACGACATTGCCTACTCGCGTGAGAAATTCGGCCTGACGCCGGCCCAGTATGCCGAGGACCTGGGCTGGGTCGGACACGATGTGTGGCATGCGCACTGCGTCAAGCTGGACGACGAGGGCATCGCACTGTTTGCCCGCACCGGGACCGGCGTGGCGCATTGCCCGTGCTCGAACATGCGGCTGGCATCCGGCATTGCACCGGTGCGCGCCATGCGCGATGCCGGCGTGCCGGTGGGCCTGGGCGTGGACGGCAGCGCGTCGAACGACGGCGCGCATATGCTGGGCGAGGCGCGCCAGGCCATGCTGCTGCAGCGCGTTGGCTACGGGCCGGCCGCCATGAGCGCGCGCGAGGCGCTGGAGATTGCCACGCTGGGTGGCGCGCGCGTGCTCAACCGCGACGATATCGGTGCGCTGGCGCCGGGCATGTCGGCGGATTTTGTCGCCTTCGACATGTCGCAGGTCGGCTTTGCCGGCGCCGGCCATGACCCGGTGGCGGCGCTGGTGTTCTGCACGCCGGCCAATGTCGCGGCGAGCGTGATCAACGGCAGGGAAGTGGTGCGCGACGGTGCACTGCTGACGGCCGACCTGCCCAACGTGCTGCTGCGCCATCGCGCGCTGGCGCGCACGCTGTTCGAGCGCGCCAGCCAGGGCGCCTGATGCACGGGCCGCTGTGGCGTGGGCACGTGCCTGCGCCGCGGCGGATTAGCCAATCAGGCACGCGCACAAAGCAAAAGGCCGGAAGCATTGCTGCTTCCGGCCTTTCTGTATTCGGTGGTGGGGCGTGAGTGACTCGAACACTCGACCTACGGATTAAGAGTCCGCTGCTCTACCAACTGAGCTAACGCCCCAACGAAGAACGAGATTCTAGCATGATTTTCGGCGCTGTCAAATGTTTGACGCACTTGCCGGAACAACCCCGTCATTGTGACCGGGAGCCACACATACGCGCGGATGGAACTCGAAGGCGGCCGTGATGGTCTTCGCAATGAGCGCATTCGCATGGGCTCTATCCATACGATTTTGCCGGAGCCATGTTAGGATGTTTCTCCACTTGCATATGGAGGGCTGCACCGATGGAAATCAAATTCCAAGAGCAAGAGCGCTACGACATCAATAATGAAGGCTTGTTGTTCCAGGCACTTGTCAATGGCGAGAAGGTGACTTGCGTGGTGACACGCGAAGCACTGTGGGAAGGCTTCAGTGCCGACCAGGTACTGTCGCTGGAAGAGGCATTCCGTGCCGGCCGCGAAACCATCGAACGCGCCGCCGTGGTGCTGATCGAGCAGGGCGCGCCCCAGCCAATCGTCGTCAAGCGCGCCCACGTGGCGCCGATCTGATGCGGATGGATGCCCCGGCCAGGCCCCGGCATGCCGCGGGCGCCTATCTGTTATCAGGTTCCCAGACGTAGGGCCGTCCGGCCTTGCGTGCCAAGCCGGCAACGCCGGCACAGGCAGATCCCCGCTTTTCCCGTTTCAGTTTCCAGGTTTTTCCTGCAGCCGTACTGTTGCTGAACGCTGGTGCGCGGCCGCCGCTCATGCCGACGCGCCGGCGCTTCAGTTCATTGTGCTGCCGGGGTCGCGGCGCCTGGTCGTGATGCGCATTCTTCAAAGATCCGCACGGTGCATTGCGCGCAGATTTCCGGCGAGAGCTGGCCGACGATCGTGTGCAGCGCCTGCCGCTTCGTCGGGAAGATATGGTCGGCTCCGAGCTTGTCGGTAAAGCCGGTCTGCGCCCAGGTCTGCAAGACCTGCGTGCGCGGGCGGTGGAAGTACAGATCGCCGCCCAGCGCGCGCCGTTCGGCGAGCTCGTTTTCCCACATCTCGGCACCGGCCAGGTCGATGAAGTTCATGCTCTTGGTCATTGCCAGCAGGTGCGTCTGGCCGGCGTTGACCGTGCGCAGCCAGTGCAGGCGATCCGTCACGTACTGCACCGCGCCGAAGTAGATCGCGCCTTCCATGCGCAGCAGCTTCAGTTGCGGGCATTCCGGCTGCGGGCGGCGCAGCTCGTCCAGCGGCGTGAAGCGCCGGCCGGGATCGTCGGCATCGGGCACCAGGCTGCGCACGGCCGGCCGCGAGGTGCGGTACAGGTAGGCCACCAGCGACAGCACGGTGCCGAGCAGCACCGCCATCTCCAGCCGGATTACCAGCGTGGCGGCGAAGGTGCCGATGGCGATGGCAAATTCCGTGCGGCTGAGCGTGAAGATGCGGCGCAGCCGCGCGGTGTCGAGCAGGCCCCACGCCACCAGCAGCAACATCGCGGCGATCGCCGCCATCGGGATCTGTGCCAGCAGCGGGGCGCTGACGGCCACCAGCGCCACCAGCCACAGCGCCGAGAACACGCTGGCCAGCGGCGTGCGCGCGCCGGCTTCGAAATTGGGCACCGAGCGGTTGAGCGAGCCGCACGAGATATAGCCCGAGAAGAAGCCGCCCGCGATATTGGACAGGCCCTGGCCGATGAACTCGCGGTTGGCGTCGATATGCTGGCCCGAGCGCAGCGCCACCGCCTTGGCGATCGAGATCGACTGGCCCAGCGCGACGATGGTCAGCGCCGAGGCGATGCCCAGCAGGTCTGGCAGCTTGCGCCAGTCCACATCGGGAAGGTGGAAGCGCGGCAGCGCCGACGGGATCGGCCCGACCACGTTGACATGGTGGGCGCCGCCCGCGCCGGACTGGTTCAGCAGCAGCGCCACGCCGTAGCCGGCCAGCAGCCCCAGCAGCATGAACGGCAGCCGCCGCCACAGCCGCTTGCACAGCAGCGTCACCACCAGCGTGACCGTGCCTACGGCGGCCGCGCCCCAGTTGATGGCGTCGATGTTCTCGAACAGGTGGCGCAGCACGCCGAATGCACTGGTGCCGGTCGGCACCGCCAGCCCGAACAGGTCCTTGAGCGCATACAGGCCGATCAGCGTCGCGGCGCCGCAGGTGAAACCGAGCAGCACCGACGGCGAAATAAAATTGGCCAGCGTGCCCAGCCGCAACGTGCCCACGGCGAGCTGCATCACGCCCACCACGATGGTGACCGCCAGCGCCAGCCCGATATAGGCCGGGCTGCCGGCAAACGCAAGCGGGCTCAGCATCGCGAACAATGCCAGCGAATTGGCGTTGGTCGGCCCCGACATCACGTGCCAGCTCGAACCGAACAGCGCCGCCACGATGCACGGCACCACCGCGCTGTAGATGCCATATTGCGGCGGCAGGCCCGCCAGCGTGGCGAAGGCCACGCCCTGCGGCAGCACCAGCACGGCGCCGAGCAGGCCGGCCACCAGGTCGGCGCGCAGCGTGTTCTTGTCGACGCGCTGGCTCCATGGGAACAGGCGCGGCAGAAGTGATCCGGGATGGGACGCGGGCATCGGCAATGAAGGGGCAGGCTCAGCCGGCCTCGCCGCCGCGCCCAGGCGGTGGCGAGGCAACGGATTCGGGCGGGGTGGATTCGGGCAGGTTCGGCTGCGGCGCCAGGCCGGCCAGCATGGCGTCGAGCGCGCGGTAGACCTCGGTCAGGCGCTCCGGGCCGAGCCGCTGCGCCAGCTCCTGGTAGCGTGCATCGACCAGCGGCTCCATTTGCACGATGATGGCGCGCGCCGACGGCGTCAGGCTGACCAGCTGGCGGCGCTGGTCGGTGGCGGAGCGGGTCCGTTCGACCAGCCCTGCGTCTTCCATGCCGCACAGCATGCGGGTCAGGCTGGGGCTCAGGATCAGGCAGGCATCGGCCAGCTGGTTCGGCTCCATCGGCTCGCGCTCGTTGAGCGTGCGCATCACGCGCCATTGCTGCTCGGTGATGCCGAACTGCCGCAGGATCGGGCGAAAGCCAGCCAGCAATGTCTCGCGCGCTTGCAGCAGCAGGTGAGGAAGGTTGCGGTGGCGGAACATGGCCTGGCGGGTGTGGCTCATGCCCGCAGTGTAGCGGGCGCGGCGCCGCGCGGCGAGCGGGGCTTGTGCGGACTTGCCTGAACCCGCGCGCGGCGCCAGCGGCGCGTTCAGTTGCAACTGAGCGTGGCGACCACCGGCGTGTGGTCCGACGGCTGCTCCCACGTGCGCGGCACGCGGTCGATCACGCAGGCGCTGCAGCCGCTGGTCAATGCCGGCGACAGCAGGATGTGGTCGATGCGCAGGCCCGCATTGCGGCGGAACGCCATCATGCGGTAGTCCCACCACGAGAAGGCCTTCTCCGGCTGCTCGAACTGGCGGAACGCATCCGCCAGGCCGAGCTCCACCAGTGCGGCAAAGGCGGCGCGCTCCTGCGGCGAGACCAGGTTCTGGCCTTCCCATTTCTTGGGGTCGTGCACGTCGCGGTCTTCCGGCGCGATATTGAAGTCGCCCAGCAGCGCCAGCTTCGGGTAGCGCTTCATTTCTTCGCGCAGCCACGCCGTCATCGCGTCCAGCCACTTGAGCTTGTAGACGAACTTGTCCGAGTCCGGCGCCTGCCCGTTGGGGAAGTAGGCGCAGACCAGCCGCAGGTCGCCATAAGTGGCAGCGATCACGCGCTGCTGCGCGTCTTCGAAGCCGGGGATGTTGCGCACCACGTCGGCGGGGCCGGGCATGCTGGCGTCGCGTGCGAGGATGGCCACGCCGTTGTATGTCTTCTGCCCGGTGTAGATGCTGTGGAAGCCCGCGTTCTCCAGTTCGGCCAGCGGGTACTTGTCGTCCGGCAGCTTCAGTTCCTGCAGGCACAGCGCGTCGATCGGCGCGCCGGCCTGGTCCTGCTCGGCCAGCCATTGCAGCACCTGCGGCAGGCGCACCTTGAGCGAGTTGACGTTCCAGCTGGCAATGCGAAGCGGGCCGCTGGCGGGCAGGGCGGCCGCGCTCATGCTGCCATCCCGCCGTGGCGCAGCAGCGCGTCGATCTGCGGCGCGCGGCCGCGGAACGCGACAAACGAGTCCATCGCCGGACGGCTGCCGCCCACCGACAGGATCTCGCGCTGGTAGCGCGCGCCAGTCTCGCTGTCGAGCACGCTGCCCGACAGCTGAGCGGCTTCCTCGAACGCCGCGTACACGTCGGCCGACAGCACCTCGGCCCACTTGTAGCTGTAGTAGCCCGCCGCATAGCCGCCGGCGAAGATATGGCTGAAGGTGTTCGGCCAGCGCGACAGCGGATGCTGTGGCACCACGTGCACGCGGTCGTTGATCTGGCGCGACAGGTCCAGCACCGAGGTGGCGCCGGCCGGATCGAAGTCGGTGTGCAGGTGCATGTCGAACGACGAGAACACGATCTGGCGCAGCGTCATCATGCCGTTCTGGAAGTTCTTGGCGGCCAGCATGCGGTCGAACAGCGCGCGTGGCAGCGGCTCGCCGGTGTCGATGTGCTGCGTCATGCCGGTCAGCACCTCGTACTCCCAGCAGAAGTTCTCCATGAACTGCGACGGCAGCTCCACCGCATCCCATTCCACGCCGTTGATGCCCGACACGCCGAGCTCGCCCACCTGCGTCAGCATGTGGTGCAGGCCGTGGCCGAACTCATGGAACAGGGTGATCACTTCATCGTGCGTGAACAGCGCGGGCTTGTCGCCCACCGGCGCGGAGAAGTTGCAGGTCAGGTAGGCCACCGGCGTCTGCACGCCGCCTTGCTCCAGCACCTTGCGGCCGCGCGCGTCGTCCATCCAGGCGCCGCCGCGCTTGCCTTCGCGCGCGTACAGGTCGATGTAGAACTGGGCCAGCAGTGTGCCGTCGGCGGTGGTGACGCGGAAGAAGCGCGCGTCCTTGTGCCAGGTCTGCGCCTGCTCGGGCTCGATGCGCACCGAGAACAGCTTCTGCACCACGCCGAACAGGCCCTCGAGCACCTTCGCTTCCGGGAAGTACTGCTTGACCTCTTGCTCGGAGAACGCATAGCGCTGCTGGCGCAGCTTCTCCGAGGCATAGGCGACATCCCATGGCGCCAGCTCAGGCAGCCCCAGCTCTGCGGCGGCAAAGGCCTTCATTTCGGCCCAGTCCTTCTCGGCGTAGGGGCGCGCCTTGACGGCGAGCTCGTCGAGGAACTTCAGCACCTCGGCCGGCGATTCGGCCATCTTCGGCACCAGCGAGACTTCGCCGTAGCACTGGTAGCCCAGCATCTGCGCCTCCTCGCGGCGCAGGGCCAGCTGCTCGCGCATATTGGCGGTATTGTCCCAGTCGGCCTGGCCCTGACCATGCTGCGGGCCCAGTTCCGAGGCGCGCGTTACATTGGCTACATACAGGGTCTGGCGCAGCGCGCGGTCGTCCGCGTACTGCAGCACCGGGAAGTAGGACGGGAAGTGCAGCGTGAATTTCCAGCCGGCCTTGCCATCCTTCTCTGCGGCATGGCGGGCGGCTTCCCTGGCGTCATCGGGCAGGCCGGACAGGCGGCCCTCGTCCTCGACATGCAGCGCGTAGGCGTTGGTGGCATCCAGCACGTGGTCGGAAAAGGCCTTGGACAGCTGGGCCTGCTGCTCCTGGATCTCGGCGAAGCGCGGCTTCTTGCCTTCAGGCAGTTCGGCACCGCCCAGGCGGAAGCCGCGCAGTTCGTTCTCGATCAGCTGGTGGCGCGCCGCGCTCATGCCGGCGAACTCCGGGCTGGCAGCCAGCGCCTTGTACTTCTCATACAGCGCCAGGCTCTGGCCGAGCGAGGACCAGAACTCGGTCATGCGCGGCAGGTTCTCGGCGTGAGCCTTGCGCAGTTCGGGCGTATCGGCCACGGCGCTCAGGTGGCTGACCACGCCCCAGGCGCGGCCCAGCGGCTCGGTGGCCGCTTCCAGCGCCTGCACGGCGTTGCTCCAGTCGGCGGGCGTGGCCGGATCTTCGGCGCGGGCGACGGCCTGCTGCGCGCGTTCCAGCAGCACGTCCAGCGCCGGGCTGATGTGCTCGGGCCGGATCTCGGCAAAGCGGGGCAGGTCGGAAAAGTCCAGCAGAGGATTGGTAGCGTTGGCGGCTTGGTCCATGGCGTGTTCTCGGTTGGCTGGCCTCGATCGGGCAATAATCCCGCAGATGGGGCCGGGGCGCCGGATTTTCCAGGGCCCCGGGTGGCGTATCGTACGCGCGGCCTCAGCCGGCGGCGCGCTCGGCGGCTTCCAGCGTATTGACCAGCAGCATGGTGATGGTCATCGGGCCGACGCCGCCCGGCACCGGCGTGATGTAGCCGGCGACTTCACGCACGCCGGCAAAGTCGACGTCGCCGCACAGCTTGCCGTTGTCGTCGCGGTTCATGCCCACGTCGATCACCACCGCGCCCGGTTTGACCATGTCGGCGGTGATCAGGTTGCGTTTGCCGACCGCGGCCACCACCACATCCGCGTCGCGGGTATGGGCGCCGATGTCGCGCGTCTTGCTGTTGCAGATGGTGACGGTGGCGCCGGCCTGCAGCAGCAGCATCGCCATCGGCTTGCCGACGATATTGGAGGCGCCCACCACCACGGCGCGGGCGCCGCGCAGCGGGAACTGGACCGATTCCAGCATCTTCATGCAGCCGTAGGGCGTGCACGGGCGGAACAGCGGGGCGCCGGTCATCAGCGCGCCGGCATTGGCCACATGGAAGCCGTCGACATCCTTTTCCGGGGCGATGGCTTCAAGCACCTTGTGGCTGTCGATATGCTTGGGCAGGGGCAGCTGCACCAGGATGCCGTGGATGTTGGGGTCCTGGTTCAGGGCCTCGATGCGGGCCAGCAGTTCCGCCTCCGACAGGTCGGCCGGGTAGCGGTCGAGCGAGGAATGAAAGCCGTTGTCCTGGCAGGCCTTGACCTTGTTGCGGACGTAGACCTGGCTGGCCGGGTCCTCGCCGACCAGGATCACGGCCAGGCCGGGCCGGTGGCCACGCTCGGTCAGGCGGGCGGCGCGCAGGGCGGCTTCGGAGCGGATTTGTTTGGCAAGGGCATTGCCGTCGATCAGTTGGGCAGGCATGGAGGCAGGGCGGGTTTGTGGCCGGGAGGTGGAGGTGCCGCCGCGCGCCGGAGCGCGGGTTGGGCTAAAGGCGGAATTATAAAGGTTGCGTGGGGCTTGCCGCACGGAGCTTGAGCGGGTGCAAGGCCGGGCGGGGGCAGCGCTGGTAGCATCGGCCGAATGCACACCGCGCTTCCATCCCTGCTGTCCCATCCCTTGCTGCTGTTGCTGTCCCTGGCGGCACTGCTGTGGGCGCTGACGCGCCGGCCCTGGCAGCTGTTGCGGCGCAATGCGCTGCAGAACGCCTGGCTGGGTGCGATGGTGCTGGTGGCGCTGCTGTGGACGTTGCGCGCCACCCTGGTCGGCGGGCTGGTGATCCAGTTGCTCGGCGCCACGCTGATGGTGACGCTGTTCGGGCTGCCGCTGGCGCTGCTGTCGCTGTTCGTGGTGGACGTGGTGTCGCTGTTCGGGCTCGAATACCTGGCCGGGCATGGCTGGGCACAGTTCGACTGGCCCTCGCTGTGGGTGCGCTACGTCTGGCTGGCGCTGCTGCCGGCGCTGATCTCCGCAGCGTTGCAGGCGATGATGCGGCGTCTGCTGCCGCGGCATCCGTTCGTCTTTATCCTCGGGCACGGCTATTTCACGGCCGGGCTGGCCGCGCTGGGCGCCCGCGCGGCCGAGGCCGGCTGGCGCCACCTGACAGCGCCGGGCCTGCCATGGAGCATTGCCGATACCCTGACGGCAGCCGTCATCCTGGCCTTTGGCGAGGCCTTCCTGACCGGCATGCTGGTGGCGATTTTTGTGGTCTATCGGCCACAATGGGTGGTCACGTTCCGGGACGAGGAATACCTGGACCGCTGACGGGACTGAGGGGGCAGGGGCGGCGCCGGACGGCGCGCGGAGAGGGCAGCCGATGCGGCCGCGGGCCGCACCGGGTCAGGCAGAGGCAGGCGCCAGCCGCTCAGCTGTTGCGTGACAGCGCCAGGCGCAGCAGGTCGGCGACGGTGTTGACGTTGAGCTTTTCCATGATGTTGGCGCGGTGCGCCTCCACGGTCTTGATGGAAATGCCCAGGTCGTCGGCGATCTGCTTGTTCAGGCGGCCGGCAACGATGCGCTCGAGCACCTGCTGCTCGCGCGTGGTCAGCTTGCCCAGCAGGTCCTTGGCGGCGCGCTGCTCGCGTGCGGCGGAATGGTCGGTGCGGGCCTTGGTCAGCATGCGCTCGACCAGTGCGCGCAGCTCGGACTCATCGAAGGGCTTTTCGATGAAGTCGATGGCGCCGCGCTTCATCGTCGATACCGCCATCGGCACGTCGCCGTGGCCGGTGATAAAGACGATGGGAATGTCGATCTGCTCGGCCAGCATGCGCTCCTGCAGTTCCGGGCCGCTCATGCCGGGCATGCGCACGTCAAGGATCAGGCACGACACCTGGCTGGCATCGTAGGCGGCGAGGAACTGCTCGGCGCTGGTGAAGCTGCGCACCTGGTAGCCATTGCCCTCCAGCAGCCAGGTCAGCGAGTCGCGCATGGCTTCATCGTCGTCGACGATGAACACGGTCTCGCCGCGGTGGGGCGTGGGGTTTGGCGTTGCGGTCATGTAGTCTCCTCGGGACAACAATTCATTGCTGCGAAGTGTAACCGGCAGCGGCCCTCTGTGGCGAGACAGGCCCCCCACATCCGTGGGGGAAAC
>NZ_JBYSZW010000034.1:33280-84987 GCF_058787575.1 Cupriavidus sp. FW305-3-2-15-C-LB2 | reverse complement strand
GGCCTGGGCGCGCACGGTGGCGGGCAGGCTGAGCATGGCAGGGAAGAGCGCGGCGGCCGGCATGGCCTTGAGCAGTGTGCGCCGGCGGGCGTCGGGTGGGCGGGGCATGTGGTCTCCTTGTCTGGTCTGCGGCAGCGCGGGCGGGCTGGTTGCCGGATGCGTTCGAAGCGTCCCGTGTGGTCCGGGCTTTGCGCGATCGCCGTCCTGTGCTGCATGCGGAAAAGTCTATGGCGCATGTCGGCGCGCATTGATGCCGGCGCCCGGCAAACCGATTCCGAACCGGAATCGCGGACTAAAATGCCCCGGCCACCGTCGCAACATCGCGCTATATCGGCCAACCACAGGAATCGCTGCATGAAGACCGAAGACCTCAGACTGTTCCTGGTGGTGGCCGAGCACGGCAACCTGCACAAGGCTGCCGGCACGCTGGGGCTGACCCAGTCGTCGCTGTCCAAGGTATTGGCGCGGCTGGAGGGCGAGGCCGGACTGCAGCTGTTCGAGCGCATGCCGCGCGGCGTCATGCTGACGCCGGTGGGCCACAAGCTGCTGGCGCACGCGCGGCGCATCGTGCTGGCCAATGACGATATGGAGAACGAGATCAACGACGAGCGCCAGGCGCGCGTCGGCCAGGTGCGCGTGGCGACGCTGCCGCACGTGGTGCCGTCGCTGTTCTCGCCGCTGCTTGAGCAGTTCCTGGCCAGCCGGCCGCTGGCCAGGTTCTCGATCACCACGCACCTGAGCCCGCAGCTGATGGCCGCGCTGCAGGGCGGCGAGGTGGACCTGGTCTGCGCCGCCATGCCGGACGGCGAAACCGATGGCGTCGAGTACCTGCCGCTGGGCGCGCTGACGCTGCAGGTGGTGGCGCGCGCGGGGCATCCGCGGCGCGCGCGCTTCCGCTCGCTGGCCGATCTGGTGGACGAGCACTGGGTGGCGCCCGCCACCTCGCTCTATGTGCGCAGCGGCTTCGAGGGGCGCTTCACCAGCCGGGGCCTGCCGCCGCCGCGCGTGACCGTGGAAAGCACCAGTTCGTCAGTGTCATTCGCGGACCTGCTGCGCAACACCGACCTGCTCGGCATCATGCCGCAGCGGCTGCTGGGCCAGGCGGTGGCGCAGGGCCTGGAAGCCGTGGAGGGCGATGGCATGTGCTGGCAGTATGAGCTGGCCGTGTTCTGGCGATCCAGCGCCTACCTGTCGCCGCTGTGCCGCGACTTCCGCGACGCGCTGGTGCGCTGGTGCGGGGAAGCCGGCATCTGAGCCGATGCCGGCAACACCATGCCTCAATCCAGCCGGATATTGTTTTCCTTGATCACGTTGCCCCAGTACGCCTGGTCCGCTCTGGCCGTCGCCGCGAACGCCGCCGGCTGCGTCGTCTTAACGATCAGCCCCAGCTCGGCGAGGCGCTGGCGGATGTCCGGCGCGGCCATCACCGTTTCCACATCGGCCGAGACCTTGTCGACGATGGCCTGCGGCGTGCCGGCGGTGGTGAACAGGCCCAGCCAGGCCGGGCCGTCCAGGCCCTTGTAGCCGAGTTCCTGGAAGGTCGGCACATCCGGCAGCATCGGCGCGCGGGTATTGCCGGTGACCGCCAGCGGCTGGAGCTTGCCGGTGCGCGCATGCTGGCGCACCGTCATCGGCGACAGCGTTCCCAGCGAGATCTGGCCGCCGATCAGGTCGGTGGCGATGGGGGCTTCGCCCTTGTACGGGACATGGACCAGTTCGGCGCCAGCTCCCTTGAGAAAGACCTGCATATAGAGATGGGCGCCGGTGCCAATGCCATAGGTGCCATAGGAATACTTGTCGGGCTGGGACTTGGCCAGGCTGACCATCTGCGGCAGCGTGCGCGGCATGGCGCTGCTGGCGGTCAGCACCAGGCTCGAGGTGCACAGCTGGCAGATGGCGGTCAGGTCGCGCAGCGGATCGAACGGCGGCTTGGCCACCATATAGGGCGTCTGCACCAGGCTGGGCAAGCCCAGCAGCAGCGTGTAGCCGTCCGCCGGCGCCTTGGCGACCACGTCGGCGCCGATCATGCCACCCACGCCGGGGCGGTTCTCGACGATCACAGGGCGCTGCCACAGCTTGCTGAGCGGATCGCCCAGCGCGCGCGCCAGCACGTCGGTGGCACCGCCGGGCGGGTAGGGCACTACCACCCGCACCGGGCGCGACGGGTAAGCCTGCTGGGCCCACGCCCGGCTGATTCCAAGAGTCGAGGCGGTGGTTGCCAGGGAACCTGCTCCCAGCCAGTGCAGGGCTTTGCGGCGGTCGGCTTGCATGGTGTTTCCTCCAGTCGTTGACATCGTGTCGGTGCGCGGTACGGGTGCGCCAGGGCGCCAGTGACCACGGCAACCTGCAGCCTACGAGGCAGCGCCATGGCGGGGCATCGGCGGGATGGACGAAAAGAGTGGGGAGTACTTACCCGGGGGCCTGTGCGGGAGGGTTATTGCGGCAGTGCCGCAATCCGAGCCGACGTTTCCCTTATGATGGGCGCCGCCGTCTCTGCTGCTTGCCTGCCTGATCCCGTGCGGCGTCCGATCCATTTTTTGCTTTTCCATCATGGCCCGCCTCAAACTCGACCTGCCTGCCGACCAGTTCTGCTACGCCACGCACCTGACCGTGCGCGTGACCGACATCAACTCGGCCAACCACCTGGCCAACGATTCGATGATCTCGATGATCTCCGAGGCGCGGGCGCGCTTCCTGTATGAATTCGGCAGCGAGGATGTGCGGCAGGAAGGCGTCGGCATCATCGTGACCGACCTGGCCACGATGTACCGCAACGAGGCGCATGCGCGCGACCAGCTGCAGTTCGAGGTGGGGGTGATGGACTTCAACAAGTACGGCGGCGACATCATCTTCCGCATCACGCGGCCGGCCGACGGCACGCTGATCGCGATGGCCAAGTCGGGCTTTGTCTTCTTCGACTACGTGGGGAAGAAAGTGGTGGCGATGCCGGAGGGATTCGCCAAGCGGTTCCCGAAGGTGAACTGGATGGAGTAATCGCCTGCGTGGCGCTGTCCTTCAACAGCGCCACGGTTCCTGCAAGAGGTTCGGCTTACGCCTTGCGCTCGCCGCCCAGCGCCTCGGTGAGGTCGCCGAGCATGCCGGAGAGTTCGCCGGCCATCATGGTGAAATCGGCGTCGAAGCGCTCGTCTTCATCGTGCGCCGTGCCATCGGCCTGTTCCTTGATCACGTCCAGCGGCGCCACCTTCTTCACCACCAGCCCGTCGGTCAGCACGAACGAGACCCGGTCGTTCCACGTCATCGCCAGGCGCGTGCAGCGCTTGCCGGCGGCGATATGGCGGCGCAGGTCTTCCGGGTCCAGCGGGTGGCGCACGTAACGCACGGTGGCCTTGCTTTCGGCGCCGGACTGCAGCTCGATTTCCTGGTCGACGCTGAAACCGCCCGGTGCCGCATCGCCGGCCAGCCATTCGGTCATGGCTGCCACCGGCGACTGGTTGACGTGCAGGTTGATCAGCGGCAGCGGATCCAGTGCCTTGAACAGCATGCCGCGCACTTCATCGGCCTTGGCCGTGGCGGCGGCGTCAATGGCAAGCCAGCCGTTGTCCGGGTCGATCCACACACGCGTGTCGCGGCGGATGCTGAAGGCGCGCGGCAGCAGTTCTTCGGTGACCTGCTCCTTCAGTTCCTTCATTTGCTTGCGGCCCGGCTTGTAGCCTTGCTGCTCTTCGATTTCCGCGGCGCGGGCGCGCGTGACCTGGTTGACCACGGTGGTGGGCAGCAGCTTCTTTTCAGTGCGCAGCGTCAGCAGCATCTGGCCGCCGACGGTATGGACCAGCTGGCCGTTGTCACGCGGCGAGGCCCAGCCCTGGGTTTGCATTTCGAGGCTGGTACCGGGGAAGAAGGCGTGCTTCGCCAGGCTGGCTTCAACCTCGTCGGCGCTCAGCGACCACGGGGCGGAGAAACGATGGACCTGCAGATTCTTGAACCACATGGGAATTCGGCCAAAGGGACGAATTCTATCCGTTAGCGGCGCGCGGTCGCGAAAAATGAGGGCGCCGCGCGGAACGCAAGCCGCGCGGCGGTCACCGCAAGCCCGCCCTTACAGGTCGAGCTTGGTGATCTTGCTGCCCTCTAGGCTCAGGCCCGCCATCAGGCCCGCATTGGTCATGACGAAGCCGACGATGGGTTGCTGGGCGGTCTTGGTGTCCAGCACGCCGCTGGCGCCAACCGTTGCCACGGCCACGGTGGCATCGACGCCCGCGACCCAGCCTTCGCTGCGCACGAACTTGTCATAGGTGTCCTGCGTCAGGAACATCAGGATCACGGACTTGGACTGCGCACCGATCTGCCAGCCGACCGAGCCGGAGATCAGGCGGTAATAACCGCGCGTGGCGCCGCCCGAGCGCAGGGCACCGTCGCCATACTCGCCGCCGACGATAAAGCCGGCCGACAGCGTCTTCGGGAACACCAGGATGCCGCGCGCGCGGTTGCCCAGCTCGCGCGACCCCTGGACCGAGCTGTACAGGCGCGACAGCGTGGCGTCCACGCCGGAGTCAAGCTCGCGCCGGCGTGCGGCCTTGTCGGTGGGAGCATCGGGCTTGGTGGTGGTGCAGGCACCCAGGGCCAGGCTGCCGAGGGCCAGACCCGCGCTGGCCGAAAGGAAGGTTCGACGTTTCATCTCGTCTCCTTGGTGTTGTTGTCGTCTTTGAAGCATAGGCGCCGGAAGCACCCGGGCAAATACCGGACCGCGCAGAGACGTTTCCATTTGTGACGAAGGTGGCGCCGGGAGGCCATTCGCGGCAAGAATAGCCAGTCTTGCGCCCGGAACGTCCCATGGCTACCCATGGGACGGCCCAATGCGCCGTGACCGCATCATCCAGCCATGAAAAAACTCCTGACAGCCCTGCCGCTGGCCTTCCTGGCCGCGTGCGCTTCACATCCTTCGGGTTCTTCCAATGACGCCGGCGCCGCAGCTGCCGGATCGCAGTCGGCCGTCGACAGCAGCGGCTGGCAGGCGCTGCGCGCCAAATACATGGACTGCGCCCAGAAGAAGGCCAACGATAACCTGTCGGCCAAGGGCCAGCCCAAGGACGTGGCCAACCTGGCGCTGGCCGCGTGCGAGCCTGAGCTGGGCGCCATGCATGATTCCTTCCGCACCTACCTGGATGGGCAGATGTCGTCGTCGCACGGCAAGAGCAGCGCGCGCCAGGCAGCGGCGCGCGTGACCACCGACACCCGCGAGAAGGCGCGCAACTACCTGGTGCGCTACGTCGAGCGCGAGCGCTACGTGGCCCGCGTGCCCTGAGGGCACGCGCGGCAGCCTGGTCAGAGCATTTCCAGCGGGCCCGGGCCGCCGGGCGGCGGGAAGATGCGGTCGAGCTCGGCCAGCTGGGCGGCCGACAGCGTATGCGACAGCGCGCCCAGGTTCTCCAGCAGGCGCTCGCGCCGGCTGGTCTTGGGGATGGCGATGACGCCGTCCTGCGCCAGCAGCCAGGCCAGCGCCGCCTGTGCCGCCGTCATGCCGTGGTCGCGCGCAAAGCGCTTCAGACCGGGGTTGCCCAGCAGGCGTGACTGCTCGATCGGCGAATAGGCCATCACCGGCACGCCGCGCTGGCGCAGCCACGGCAGCAGGTCCCATTCGATGCCGCGCCGGCCCAGGTTGTACAGCAACTGGTTGATGGCCAGCCGGTCGCCGCCCGGTGCGTCCCACAACTCCTGCATATCGGACAGGTCCAGGTTGCTCACGCCCCAGCGGCGGATCTTGCCGTCGCGCTGCAGCGCCTCCATGGCCTGCACGGTCTCTTCCAGCGGCACGCCGCCGCGCCAGTGCAATAAATAGAGGTCGATGCGGTCGGTGCGCAGCCGCTTCAGGCTGCGCTCGCAGGCCTGCACGGTGCCGCGCCGGCTGGCGTTGAAGGGATAGACCTTGCTGACGAGGAAGGCCTCGTCGCGGCGCCCGGCGATGGCCTCGCCGATCATCTCCTCGGACTGGCCCTCGCCATACATCTCGGCGGTATCGATCAGCCGCAGGCCAAGGTCCAGGCCCAGGCGCAGCGTGGCGATTTCTTCGGCGCGCGCGGCGCGCGACTCGCCCATATTCCACGTTCCCATGCCGAGCGCCGGGACGCGCTCGCCGTCGGGCAGGGTGACTTGCTTCATGTGTCGGCTTCCTGGTTTGCCGGGTCAGGTGCCGGGCGGCACCCAACCACACTAGTTAACAACACCTGGAATGTACAAGCCGCGCGGGCCGGGATTGCTTCAGACCAGTCCGGTCAGAAAATACACCGAGATGACGAAGAACACCGCGGCGGTCTTGATCATTGTGACGGCGAAGATATCGCGGTAGGACTCGCGGTGGGTCAGGCCGGTCACCGCCAGCAGCGTGATCACGGCGCCGTTGTGCGGCAGCGTGTCCATGCCGCCGCTGGCCATCGACACCACGCGGTGCAGTACTTCCAGCGGGATCTGCATGGCCTGCGCGCCCGCGATAAAGGTCTGCGACATCGCCGCCAGCGCGATGCTCATGCCGCCCGAGGCCGAGCCGGTGATGCCGGCCAGCGTGCTGACCGAGACCGCGGCATTGACCAGCGGGTTGGGAATCGCGCGCAGCGCGTCGCTGACCACCAGGAAGCCGGGCAGGGCGGCGATGACCCCGCCGAAGCCGTATTCCGATGCCGTGTTCATCGATGCCAGCAGCGCGCCGCCGACGGCGCCCTTGGTGCCCTCGGCAAAGCGCTCGCGCAGGGCGCCGAAGGCGGTCACCAGCACCACGGCGATGCCCAGCAGCAGCGCGCCTTCCACTGCCCAGATCGCGGTCACGCTGGCGATCTTGGTTTCCACCGGCTTGGGCAGGCCCGGCAGCGCCACGCTGTTGGAAGGGCCATACCAGAGCGGGATCATCCGCGTCAGCCAGAAGTTGGCCACGCCCACCACCACCAGCGGCAGCAGCGCCAGCAGCGGGTGCGGCAGCTTGCCGGACTGGCTGCGCTCGGGCTCGTTGCGCAGGTTGGTGCCGTAGCCTTCGCCACGCGCGGCGGCGGCGCGGCGGCGCCATTCCAGGTAGCTCAGGCCCACCACCAGGATAAACAGCGAGCCGGCCACGCCCAGCACCGGTGCGGCCCAGGAGGTGGTGTTGAAGAAGTTGGTGGGGATGATGTTCTGGATCTGCGGCGTGCCCGGCAGCGAATCCATGGTGAACGAGAACGCGCCCAGTGCGATCGCGCCCGGCATCAGCCGCTTGGGGATGTTGCTCTGGCGGTACAGCTCGGCCGCGAACGGATAGACCGCGAACACCACCACGAACAGCGACACGCCGCCATAGGTCAGCAGCGCGCATACCGTGACGATCACCGCATTGGCGCGCGAGCGCCCGATATAGCGGATCGCCGCGGCGACGATGGACTCGGAAAAGCCGGACAGCTCGACCACCTTGCCGAATACCGCGCCTAATAGGAACACGGGGAAATACAGTTTCACGAAGCCGACCATCTTCTCCATGAAGATACCGGTGAACACCGGCGCGACCGCGGACGGGTCGGTCAGCAGCACCGCGCCCAGCGCGGCGATGGGCGCGAACAGGATCACGCTGTAGCCGCGGTACGCGGCGAACATCAGAAAGGCAAGGGCTGCCAGCACGATCAGAAACGACATCGGATCTCCTTCAGGGTTTCCTTGTCCTGAGGTTCGGTCCGTTGCCGCGCGGGGGCTGGCGCTTGTGGCGCCTTGTCTCTGTCAGTCCGTCAGGAAAAGGGATCAGCCGGCGACTTTGCCACAGCTTGGCCCGCGGCGTAACCTCCGGTCTCGCCGCGGGGGCACTGGGATGACAGTTGCCGGCATGAAGGAGATGCGCCGTTTCAGCCGTGCTGGTGGCGGTACTCCTGCGTGCGCCCGCCGTAGCCATAGGCCGCGGCGCGGGCGTCGATCACGTGCACGTACGACACCGGATGCAGCTTGCCCAGCAGCCCCGACATGGTCTCGAACACGGCCTCGATGAACTGCGCTTTCTCCGCCTTGGTGTTGGTTTCATCGGTCACGCTGATGTCCAGGTGGAAGGCGTTGCGGCCCTGCTCCGACAGCGGCACGTCGGCGATGATCCAGCTGTCGTGCGGGATGTACTGGACCGTGACGGCAATCACCTCGCGCTTCTTGCCGAGCACGCGCTCGGTCAGGTCGGCGATCGCCCTGGCGCTGCGGCGGGTGAGGTCGGCATCGGGTTGGCCGGACAGGTGCAGGACGATGTGGGGCATGGCTGGCTCCTTGGTTTTTCGTGGGTTGGTGATGCCATGGTAGGGGGTGGTGTAGTATCGGAAAAGCGGGAATATTCGATGCGTAACATCGGATTATCCGAAGTAATGCCACCCTTGCCGGAGCCTTGCCATGCGTGGATTCGAAACCGACCAGTTACGCACCTTTGTCACGGTCGCGGACAGCGGCAGCCTGTCGGCGGCCGCGCCCAGGCTGTTCCTGTCGCAGTCGTCGGTCAGCGAGCAGCTGCGCAAGCTGGAGGAGCGCGCCGGCGTGCCGCTGCTGTCGCGCGGCCGGCATGGCGCGGTGCCGACGCCGGCGGGCGAGCGGTTGCTGGAACACGCGCGGCGCATCCTGGCGCTCAACGAGCTGGCCCTGCAGGACCTGCGCGGCCACGCGCTGGCGGGCGAACTGCGGCTGGCCGTGACCGACTACTTCCGCCCGGGCGAGATCGCCGGCATGTTGCGGCGCCTGCGCGAGCGCTACCCCTACCTGCGCCTGCACGTGACGGTGATGAAGAGCGCGGCGATCGACGCCGCCGCGGAGATGGACACCTTCGATATCGGCCTCAGCATGCGCCTGCCGGGCACGCGCGGGCAGGGCACGCGCGGCACTATGCTGCGGCGTGAGCCGCTGGCCTGGGTAGCCGCGCCGGCCGAGGCCGACAGCCTGTCCGCGACGCTGCCGCTGGTGCTGCTGCCCGATACCTGCTCGCTGCATCAGTACGTGGTGCAGCTGCTGCTGCGCAAGCGGCTTCCGTTCGAGATTGCGCACTCCGCGTCAGGCGTGGCGGGGCTGCATCTGGCACTGGCGGCGGGGCTTGGGATGTCGTGCCTGAACGCCTCGGCGATCGGCCCCGGCGTGGCGCCGCTGGACGCCGCCACCATTGCACGGCTGGGGCTGCCGCGGCTGCCTGAGGCGGAGTTCTTCCTGCTGCCCGCGCGGCGCGGGGAGTCAGCGTTTGTAGCCGAGGCGCGCGATGCGCTTGCCGGGCAGCTGGGCTAAGAGACGGGCATTCAGTACGACACCTCAAGTCGGGGAATGGATCACAAGACGGACTGTGGCAACCGCCACTTGTGCCGAAAGCAACATATATTGATCGCGAATAGGAATAATTCGCAATCTCGTTGACCCTGGCAATCCTGTAATCGATAATGCGCCCGCGTTTTCAAAACTATTACAGCCGATTACAGGGAAATGAGAATAAAACTTCACCCGATCTGTGCCGCGGTGGCGGGGAGCTTCGTATTTCAACCGGTGCTGACGTGGGCCCAGGCCGCGCCAGGCGCTTCGGCGCAGTTGCCTGAGGTCACGGTCAGGGCCGATGTCAGCCGCGAGCTTGGCACCGGCTATAACCCGCCCAATGCGGTCAGCGCGACCAAGACCGAGGCGCCGCTGCGCGACATCCCGCAGACCGTCAACGTGGTCACCGCCGATGTCATGCGCGACCAGCACGCCACTTCGATGCAGGATGCGCTGAAGAACGTGCCGGGCGTGTCGTTCTCGCACGGCGACGGCCAGCGCGACCAGGTGTCGATCCGCGGCTTTTCCGCCATCGCCGACCAGTTCGTCGACGGCATCCGCGACGATGCGCTGTACTTCCGCGACATGTCCAATGTCGACCGCGTCGAAGTCATCAAGGGTCCCGCGGCGGTGCTGTACGGGCGCGGCTCGTCGGGCGGCCTGATCAACCGCGTGACCAAGAAGCCGGGCATCGACGTCACCGACTTCGCACTCAGCTACGGCATGTGGGCCGACCGCCGCGCCGAAGCCGACGTGGGCCGCGTGTTTGCCGACGGCGCCGCCGCCTTCCGCGTGACCGGCGCGGTGGAGAAGGCCAACAGCTACCGCTCGCAGCAGTTCCTGGACCGCTCGGCGATCGCGCCGTCGCTGGAGCTGCGCATCGCTCCCGAAACCACCGTGCTGTTCCAGGCAGACTACCTGGAAGACCGCCGCGTGACCGACTTCGGCATCCCGGCCTACAAGGGACGCCCGGTGGACGTGCCGGCCTCGCGCTACTACGGCGCGGCCAACGCGCGCGATGCCGACTACTCGCAGTCGCGCGTGTTCTCCGGCACCGCCACGGTCAACCATCGCTTCAATGAGAACTGGTCGATCCGCAACGCTACGCGCTACTACCACTACTCGCTGGACCGCAACAACACGCTGACCAACACGGTGAACGAGGCGGCGCGCACCCTCACCATGAACCACGGCAATGTCCGCCGCGAGGAACATGGCTGGTTCAACCAGACCGACCTGACCCAGAAGGCCACCTTCCTGGGCATGAAGCACGAGATCCTGTACGGCATGGAGATCGGCCAGCAGAACAAGGACCAGGTCAACAACACCAAGCCGGTGGTCGGCGCCAACGGCCTGCCGATCGCTTTCGACCTGTTCAACCCGGTGTTGGTGGCGCTGCCGCGCCAGGCACCCGGCACGCCGGGCACGTCGAACCTTGGCGTGTTCAATACCCTGGCGTTCTACACCCAGGACATGATCACCTTCAGCGAGCAGTGGAAGGCGCTGCTGGGCGTGCGCTACGACAACTTCCAGCAGGAGACGCAGACCCGCATCGCCGGCCAGCGCAATCTGTCGCGCACCGACACCGCCTGGAGCCCGCGCGCCGGCCTGGTGTGGCAGCCGTCGAAGTCGCAGTCGTACTACGTGTCCTGGAGCAAGTCGTTCCAGCCCTCCGGCGAGGCTTTCGCGCTGGCGGCCAACAATGCCGACCTGGCACCGGAGACCACCAACAACACCGAGGTGGGCGCAAAGTACGACTGGCTGAACGGCAAGGCGAGCACGACGATCTCGGTGTTCAGGCTGGAGCGCAGCAATATCAAGATCGCCAACGCCACCAACACGGCGCTGCTGCCGATCGGCGAACAGCGCACCGACGGCATCGAGATCTCCGGCGCGGCTGAACTCGGCGGCGGCTGGCGCATGCTGGCCGGCTACGCCTACCTGGATGCCACCGTCACCAAGTCCACCGCCGCGCTGCAGGGCAAGCGCGCCACCATCACGCCGCGCCACTCCGGCAACGCGTGGCTGACCAAGGACCTGGGCCACGGCTTCGGCGTTGGCGCCGGCCTGAACCTGGTGGGCGCGCGCTATGCCGACCCGCTGAACACCGTGACGCTGCCCGGCTATGTCACCGCCGATGCGATGGCCTGGTACCGCCGCGGCGCCTTCGAGGCACAGCTGAACCTGTACAACCTGTTCGACAAGGGCTACATCGTGTCCGCGCATGGCACCAGCCCCAACCTGAACATGCCGGGTGCCCCGCGCAGCGTGATGGCCACCCTGCGCTACCGGATGTAAAGCGCAGCATCGTGGACAAAAAAACCGGGCGGTGATGAACCGCCCGGTATTTTTCGACTGCCGTTTCTCGTTCGGCGGGGACACGCAACGGCATGCCCCGGAGAAACCCTGAGTCCCGCGCCGTGCCGGCAGGGTCAGTGGTCGCGTTCCCAGGTCTGGGTGCGGCCGATCAGGCTGATGCCGATGAAGCCGCGCACGTTGAGCTTGTTGCCGTCCTCGGCCAGCGACATCTTGCTCTTGTAGACCTTGCCGTTCTCCGGATCGAGGATCTCGCCGCCGCTCCACTCGTTGTCGCCGGTCTTGCGCAGGCCGGAGAGGATGGTCATGCCGATGACGGGCTGGTCCTTGCGTGCGTCGGTGCACTTGTCGCACACGCGCGGCTTGCCGTCGCTCTCGACGAAGGTCTTGACCAGGCGTCCGCTGAAGACGCCGTTCTTCTCGGTGATCTCCACCAGCCCGCGCGGCTTGCCGGTGTTGTCGTCGATGGTCTTCCACATGCCGCTGGGCGTGGCCTGCGCCATCGCCGCGGCGCTGCCGAGCAGGGTTGCGGCGATCACGGCGGCGCGCAGGGTCGAAGCAAGGGGGGAATGGATGCGCATGATGTCTCCTTTGAGGTTCGTAGCCACGCCAATCTACTGGCGCCGGGGGCGCGCCGCAATCCGGCGCGGCGCGGCGCGCGCCTTTCCGCGGCCATTGCCTGCTACCCGGAAAGCCGCATGCAGCCGCCGTTTGCGGGTTATTGTGATGCAGCAAAAGGCGCCGGCGGGCGGGCGCTGAAGCAATCCTCTAAGCGGACGTACGACGCGCTGCCGGCAGGGCGAGGCGAGTGGCGCGCAGAGTCGCGAGGGGGATTGCGCGAACACGCGAGGCACGGCGCGCGCGATCCGGATCGCTCGGCAAGCGCGCGGATCGAACACGCATGCCGATGGCTTGATCGAAGCGTCTGCCGAAGTGTTGCCGCGATGCTTCGCGAGCGTCGCGGCTTGGCTCGATCGCAACGCTTTGATGACCTCGCGATGCCTTCGCGCTGTTGCGTCGATGCAAACCGTTGCGTGCACGCATCACTCTTGGATGGTGTGTGCGACGGTGTCGCGCGAAGCGCGAAGCGAGCATGGCCGAGGCCTGGTCGCATAACGGCGCGTGCGTGCGCTGCCGACTGTGTAAAGCATGCAGGGCGTGTGTCGCGCAGCGCGGCGCGCGCGCGATCAGGAACGTGTCCACGCCAGTCGAAGGCTGCCGCACGCGTATCGGTGCATCGCCCGCAAAGCCTTTGTCCATGCGGCTTTTCGGAAAACGCGATGACGCGCGCAGCGGCATTGCGCAGTCGTCAGGCGCGCGTTGCGATGCTGGTCGTCAGGGTTTGTCGCGGCGTGTAAAAGCTGCGATGCGCGGTGCGTGCGATGGGGTGTCGCGCTGCATGTGCGAGCGTGCGAAACGAGCGTCGGCACCAGCGTGCGAGCGACGCGTTGCGATGCTATCGGCAACGTCTTCGTGACCCTGCGCGTGAGAACTAGTTCGAGCGATACATGCAGGCAAGTTTTTTTGCACTTTTTTCTTAACATCATCGTGCAAACGAATTATGATTCGCCTTGACAAGAGTCTCACTTCATTGCAGAGAAGCAGGAAGCAAGATGGAACGACGAGCGCGATGCGCGCTTCGATGCAGTGACGAAGGTAGTAGCTGAGGAGCACGAGAACTTTGACGCAGACCAGGCCGGACCGGCTTCTTAAAACGCGTGCAGTCTCCCTTGGTCCATTAACGGGTTGGACCCGCTACCACCGAATGAATGCCGTCTGCCGTGCGCGAGGCCAAGCCCGCACCGCGGGCCAGCTGTCCGATATCTCCTCATTTCTGGCCGTGCGCCGGCTCAACGGGCGGTGCGGGCTGATCGAATATTCCAGGGCGCGGCACGTGCCCGAGACCCGCTTGCGGGCTCGCTCCGGCCGCCAAGTCACCGCCAGGGGCGGTGCGCCTGCAACCAAATTCATTAGCGTGCAGCAGTGGTCGGGCCGCACGCCGATGAATCGCTCGCTCGACTGGGGCCGCGCTGCTGTAGTGCGCCTCGGGTCGGTCGGGTCGCCAACTTAGGTCATTCGATATTCACTCTCTAGTGAAGGAGTTATCCATGGCAACTGCTGCAAAGAAAAAGCCGGCGGCTAAGAAGGCCGCCAAGCCGGCCGCCAAGAAGGCTGCTGTGAAGAAGGTAGCCGCCAAGAAGGCAGCACCGGCCGCCAAGAAGGCACCGGCCAAGAAGGCCGCTGTGAAGAAGGTCGCAGCCAAGAAGGCGCCGGCCAAGAAGGCCGCCGCCAAGAAGGCCCCGGCCAAGAAGGCCGCGGTGAAGAAGGTAGCCGCCAAGAAGGTCGCGACCAAGAAGGTTGCAGCCAAGAAGGCTCCGGCCAAGAAGGCCGCGGTGAAGAAGGTAGCCGCCAAGAAGGTCGTGGCCAAGAAGGCTGTCGCCAAGAAGGCTCCGGCCAAGAAGGCTGCAGTGAAGAAGGTTGCTGCCAAGAAGGCTGCGCCGGCCAAGAAGGCTGCCGCCAAGAAGCCGGCTGCCAAGAAGGCTGCTGCCAAGAAGCCGGCTGCCAAGAAGGCTGCCGCCAAGCCTGCCGCGGCCCCTGCCGTTGCTCCCGCTTCGGCTGCCAAGACCGCGCTGAACCCGGCTGCTGCCTGGCCGTTCCCGACGGGCAACCGTCCGTAAGCTGCTCCGCCACGGAGTGGACCTTACACGTTCCGCAAGGAACCGCACCGGCACGCAGCGCGTGCCCGCATGACCGGATACTGCGTATCCGGTCCGCAAGACACCAGGTCTTGCCGACCCGCCGATGGCATCCGCCCGGCGGGTTTTTTCATGGGCGCGCGCCCGCGCGCGGAGCGGTCCGCCGCAATGTTACGGAATTGCAAAGCCGAAAAAAAGCGCCGCGACCCTTGCAGGTGCGGCGCGTTCTGCTGCGCCCTGGCGCGGCCCTGCGGGGCCGCGAGGGCTCAGTGCGTGACCCGGGTCACGCCGCCCGAGGACAGCAGCCGTACGCGTTCGCCAGGGCGGAAGGCTTCGTCGGCCTCCTGCGTGATCGCGCGCATCTCGCCGTTGTCCAGGCGCACGGTGATTTCCAGCCCGCGGCGCTGGTTGATCTTGTTCTCGGCCGCGCTGCCGGCAATGCCGCCGAGCACCGCACCAAGGATCCCGGCCGCCACCGCGCCGTTGCCGCCGCCGATGGTGCTGCCTGCGGCAATGCCGCCGATGGCACCGCCCGCGAGCGTGCCGGCACCGCTCTGGCCACCCTGGATGGTGACCTCGCGGATGCCTTCGACCACGCCGTAGCGCACGGTCTGTTCACGCTGCGCCTGGCCCGTGCCATAGACGCTGTTGGAGTTGGATTGGGTAGCGCAGCCGGCAACCAGGGCGGTGACGGCAAGGACGGCAACGGCACCGCCACGTAGCTTGTTGTTCATGTCGTTTCCCGAGAAGAAGCCACGCGCTGGCCGCAGGTCAGGCGTAGCGGTACCCGAATGCAGACTGGAACCGGTTGCCGATTTCCTCGCGCGACAACCAGTGATTCTGCGGACCCTGTTGCGCGATCTTGACCGAACCCATCAGCGATGCCAGGCGGCCAGTCGTTTCCCAGTCTAATCCGTTTTCAATGCCGTAGAGCAGGCCGCCACGGAAGGCATCGCCACACCCGGTCGGGTCCACGATGCGCTCGGCCGCAACCGCCGGAATCGCGTACTGGCGACCCTCGGCAAAGATGCTGGCGCCGCGCTCGCCGTGCGTGACGATGAAGGCACGAACCTTGGCGGCAACCTCGGCGCTGGTCCAGGCGGTGCGGGACAGCAGGACCTGCGCCTCGTAGTCATTGACTGTCACGTAACTGGCGAGTTCAACGAACTCGCGCAGGTCTTCCCCGTTGAACAGGGGCATGGCCTGACCCAGATCAAAGATGAACGGCACGCCGGCCTCGGCGAACTGGCGCGCGTGGTGCAGCATGCCCTCGCGGCTGTCGGGCGCGACGATGCCCAGGCCCGGCGCGCTGGCGCCGCCCAGCGCATCCTTGACGTGGTTCAGCTGCGACTGGCTCATTGCGCCAGGGTGGAAGGCGGTGATCTGGTTGTTGTCCAGGTCAGTGGTGATCATGGCCTGCGCCGTGAAGGTCTCCGGCAGCACGCGGATGTGGCCGGTGGGGATCTCCAGCTTGCGCAGGTAGTCCAGATAGGGTTCGGCATCGGCGCCGACGGTGGCCATCACCACGGGATCGCCGCCCAGCATCTTCAGCGTGTAGGCGATGTTGCCGGCGCAGCCGCCGAACTCGCGGCGCATGCCGGGCACCAGGAACGAGACGTTCAGCATGTGGATCTGGTCCGGCAGGATGTGTTCACGGAAGCGTCCATCGAACGTCATGATGGTGTCGTAGGCGACGGAGCCGCAGATCAGGCTGGCCATGCTCTCTCCAGGTGTTGGGGTGATTGGTGGAATGGAGCCCTTGCGGGCAGTATCGGTCGGGCAGAAAACAAAAAGCGGCCGCCCCGGGATGCGGGCGGCCGCTGCCGCCCCGGCGCCCCCCTGCCGCCCGGGAACCCGCGGGTTCCCGGGCGTGCCGCTGATTTACTTCAGCGCGGCCAGGGCTGCGTCGTAGTCCGGCTCGGTCTTGATTTCCGGCACCAGCTGGCTGTACTTGACGGTGTCGTTCTCGTCGAGCACCACCACGGCACGTGCGGTCACGCCGGCCAGCGGGCCGGACTTGATGTCCACGCCGTAGTTGCCCTTGAACTCGGCGCCGCGCATGGTCGACAGCGGCACCACGTTGGCCAGGCCTTCAGCGGTGCAGAAGCGGCCCATGGCGAACGGCAGGTCGGCCGAGATCGTCAGCACCACGGTGTTGGCGAGGCCGCTGGCGGCTTCATTGAACTTGCGCGCGGAGGCCTGGCACACCGGGGTGTCCAGGCTCGGGACGATGTTCAGCACCTTGCGCTTGCCGGCGAAGTCAGCCAGCGTGACGTCCTTCAGGTCCTTGCCGACCAGCGAGAAGGCGGGGGCCTTGTCGCCGGCTTGCGGGAACTTGCCTGCGACTTCGATGGCGTTGCCGCCGAGGGTGACGTTGCTCATGTCTACTCCTTGTTGTCTGATGGATTTCCGGTTCGTGTCCGGAGCGGGGGGCGCGGCCTGCCGCCGGACTCGGATCCGGTCCGGCGGCGGGCCAGGGATTCAGGGGTAAAAAATCAGCACGCGATAGTTGGCCGGCGCCTGCTGCGTCCGGAATCGTACCCGAACCGGCAGCTCCATGCCCGCGCGAAGACCCTGCGCGGCAAAGGCCTTTTGCGACGGCTCCAGGTACTCCGCGGGTTGCAGCACGCGGCGCAGCAGCAGCTGGTCCTGCAGGTCGGTCATCACCAGCTCGATCGCGGGCAGGGCGGTGCTGGCGCGGCCCAGGTTGCGCAGCGTGACCGACAGCAGGTAGGTGTCGCCGTCTTCATCCTGGCGCTGCAGCTGCGAGGTCTCGATGCGCAGCGCATCGATGTCGCGCCATGGCGGCACGTCGCAGCCCAGCGGCGCGCAGGCGGCCTCGAGTGCCGGGCGCAGCATCGGGAACTGGCCGGCCAGCTGGCTGCGTGCCAGGTAGACCACTTGCACGGCAGCGGCGATGGCAAGCACCACGGCGGCCACGCGCCAGGCGGAGCGGGGCACCGTCACGGGCTTGCGGGGCTGCCGTTCGCGCTCGCGCTCGCGCTCACGCGCGTGGCGCAGGAAGTCGGGGGCGAAGACCGGGCCGGCCGGTGCTTCGGTGCGTGCCCAGCGGCGCGTGGTCTGCTCGCGCGCGACGGCGCCGCCGGTGACGCTGGACGGCTGTCCGGTGTCGGGGGCGTTGTCGTCGTCGCCAACGGTGGGTGAGGTGGGCGCGGCAGGCGAGGTGGCAAGGCGGGCCGATGCCTCATCCGGCCATGCGGTCGGCTCGGACCCGGCATCGGCAGACGCCGCGCGCAGGAACTCGCTTGCGCTGGGGATGTTGGCAGCGGGTGCCACTGGCACGGGCTTGGCGTCAGCATCAGCCGGTTGCGGTGCTGCCGGTGCCGCCGCAGCGGCCGGGGAGGGGGGCGGTGCGGCCGGGGTATCGAGCGCGCCGTGATCGAGTGCCGGCCAGGCGGACGCGGACGCCGCTTGTGCCGGCTGTGCCGGCGCATCCTCGGCGGGTTTCGGTGCCGTGACGGGGGCGGGCCCGGCCGCCTCCGGGCCGGCAGCCTGGCGTTCCGCCTCGCGCGCATCGCGATGGGCGACGGCTTCGTTGGCTTCGCGCAGCGCCTGCTCGATCTCTACGTCTTCCATGCCGGCGGGTGCCGGCATGGCCATGTCCTCCGGCGACGACATCAGCATCGTCGGCGCATCCAGCGCCGGCACGTCATAGCCGGGGTCGATGGTCGGGGTGAAGGCAGGCTGCGGCGCAGGCGCGGCTTTAGCCGATGCGGGCGCCGCCGAGGGGGCGGGAGGGGTGGCCGGCGAAGCAGCCGCCGATGGCGCCGATGACGCCGATGATGCAGCGCCGGCCGGCAGCGGAATCTCAATCAGGTGCTCGCGCGCGTCGAACACCGTTTCGCACTGGCCGCAGCGCACCAGGCCCTGGCGCAGGCGCAACTGGTCGGCGACCAGCCGGAAGGCGGTACGGCAGGCCGGGCAGCGCGTGACTAGCTTGACGGCGGCCATCGGTGTGAATCAGGGTTGGGCGCCGCGGGTGCCATGCAGGCACACCCAGCCTTCCTCGCTGCGCCACACCGTCAGCGGCAGCCAGGGCGCGTAGGCCGCGGCGACTTCATCCGCCTGGCGTTCCAGCACGCCGGACAGCACCAGCCGTCCGCCGGCGCGCACGCGCGCGCTCAGCATGGCGGCCATCAGCTTGAGCGGATTGGACAGGATGTTGGCGACCACCAGGTCGTAGCTGGCCTCGGACACCGATTCGGGCAGCGCGAACGAGGCTTCCACGCGGTTGCGCTCGGCGTTGTAGCGCGACGCTTCCACCGCGTTGGGATCGATGTCGATGCCGACGGTATCGCCGGCGCCCAGCTTGCGTGCCACGATGGCCAGGATGCCGGAGCCGCAGCCGTAGTCGAGCACGGTTTCGCCCGGCTTCAGGTTCTGCTCCAGCCACTGCATGCACAGCCGCGTGGTGGGATGGCTGCCGGTGCCAAAGGCCAGGCCGGGGTCCAGTTCCAGCACCACGGCATCGGGCTCGGGTGCATCGTGCCACGACGGCACCACCCAGATGCGCTCGCCGATGCGGATCGGCTCGAACTGGGATTGCGTCAGCCGCACCCAGTCCTGGTCCTCGACCGCGCGCAGCTGGTAGGCCGGCACCGGGTCGATGCCGAGCTGGTTGGCGGCTGCCGCCACCACCACGGCCGGATCGGCATCGTCGCCGAACAGCGCCACCACGCGCGAGCGGTTCCACGCGAGTTGCTTCGGTTCCAGCCCGGGCTCGCCAAAGAGCGGCTGCTCGTCGGGCGTGTCGGCATCGGCGTCTTCCACCGAGACCGACAGCGCGCCGAGGTCGAACAGGGCATCAGACCAGGCTTCGGCCTGGTCCTGCGCCACTTCGATCACACATTCCTGAAATGCCACGGGCTTCCTTGCTTGCTGCTTGTGTATTGCGGATAACGTTGCGTTGCGTCAGGCCTTCGCGCGCTCCGCCAGGCGATGCTCGAGATAGTGGATGCTGGTGCCGCCTTCAACGAAGTTGGCGTCCATCATCAGCTCGCGGTGCAGCGGCACGTTGGTCTGGATCCCGTCCACCACCATTTCCGACAGCGCGATGCGCATGCGGGCAATGGCCTGCTCGCGCGTGGCGCCGTAAGTGATGATCTTGCCGATCATCGAATCGTAGTTGGGCGGGACGAAGTAACCATCATACGCGTGCGAGTCGACCCGCACACCCGGGCCGCCGGGCATGTGCCAGGCGGTGATGCGGCCCGGCGACGGCGTGAACTTGAACGGATCCTCGGCGTTCACGCGGCATTCGATCGCGTGGCCACGGAACTGCACGTCCTTCTGGCGCAAGCGCAGCTTCTCGCCGAAGGCGATGCGGATCTGCTCCTGGACGATGTCGATGCCGGTGATCATCTCGGTGACCGGGTGCTCGACCTGCACGCGCGTGTTCATCTCGATGAAGTAGAACTCGTTGTTCTCGTACAGGAACTCGAACGTGCCGGCGCCGCGGTAGCCCATCTTCTTGCAGGCCTCGGCGCAGCGGTCGCCGATGCGCTCGATCAGGCGGCGCGGAATGTGCGGTGCGGGAGCTTCCTCGATCACCTTCTGGTGGCGGCGCTGCATCGAGCAGTCGCGCTCGCCCAGCCAGATCGCCTGGCGGTGCTGGTCGGCGAGGATCTGGATTTCCACATGGCGCGGGTTCTCAAGGAACTTCTCCATGTAGACCTCGGGATTGCCGAAGGCGCGGCCGGCTTCTTCACGCGTCATGTTGACGGCGTTGATCAGCGCGGCTTCCGTGTGCACCACGCGCATGCCGCGGCCACCGCCGCCGCCGGCGGCCTTGATGATCACCGGGTAGCCCACGCGGCGCGCGGTGGCCAGGATTTCCTTGGGGTCGTCGGGCAGGGCGCCGTCCGAGCCGGGCACGCACGGCACGCCGGCCTTGATCATGGCTTGCTTGGCCGACACCTTGTCGCCCATCAGGCGGATGCTGTCGGCGGTCGGGCCGATAAAGACAAAGCCGGATTTCTCCACGCGCTCGGCAAAATCGGCGTTCTCGGACAGGAAGCCGTAGCCGGGGTGGATGGCCTGCGCGTCGGTCACTTCGGCGGCCGAGATGATGGCCGGCATGTTCAGGTACGACAGCGGCGACGGGGCCGGGCCGATGCAGACGGCTTCGTCTGCCAGGCGTACATACTTGGCCTCTTTGTCAGCCTCGGAGTACACCACGACCGTCTTGATGCCCAGTTCGCGGCAGGCGCGCTGGATGCGAAGAGCGATTTCGCCGCGGTTCGCGATCAGAATTTTTTCAAACATGGTCTCTCTCTGCGAGAACAGTAGCGGTCCCGCTGCGCGCCGCAATGGCACGCCGGGCGCGCGGCCCGGGGGCTGTCGCCGCCGCGGCCGCCATACTGCGCGGAACTGCATGGAACTGCACGGAACGGGCCGCGAAGCCCACAACGTCCCTGGCGCCAAACAACGCCATGGCATGCCGCGCGGGCGCTGCTGCGGGGGCCACTTGCGTGGCCGGTGGCAGCGTGCGGCGTGGCATGCCGGTCAGGATCAGCCGATCACGAACAGCGGCTGGCCGTATTCGACGGCCTGGCCGTTCTCGACCAGGATTTCCTTGATGACGCCGGCCTTGTCGCACTCGATTTCGTTGAGCAGCTTCATGGCTTCGATGATGCAGACGGTCTGGCCTTCCTTGACCGAGTCGCCGACGTTGACGAACGGCGCGGCACCCGGCGACGGCGCGCGGTAGAACGTGCCCACCATCGGCGAGGTCACCACGTGGCCGGCGGGCAGCTGGGCGGCGGCGGGCTCTGCAGCCGGAGCCACGGCACCGGCGGCCGGTGCGGCGGCCGCGGCGGGCGGCAGCGCCTGCATCTGCGGCATGGCCATCGGCGCGGCGACGATTTGCGGCGGTTGCTTGACGATGCGTACCTTGCCGTCGCCTTCGGTGACTTCCAGCTCGGAGATGCCGGATTCGGCCACCAGGTCGATAAGCGTCTTCAGCTTGCGCAGGTCCATCTTTTTATCCTCCTGAATCGGGTTATCCGGCCGCGCTGCCCGGGACGGGCCGCGGCGGAAGAATCGTGTTGCCGGCCACCGGAAATCCGCGCCCGCCGTGCCGAGGCACGCCAACGGGCGCAGGCCGCCGGGCGGCGCGCGCAGGTTGTTGAAAAAATCTTGGGAGTTCAGCTCCCCGAACTCTCGGGTGGCGGCTGCTCCTGGCCCAGCACATAGTCCAGCGCCAGCAGGTAACCCTGCCAGCCAAGCCCGCAGATCACTCCGACCGCCACGTCGGAGAAATAGGAGTGGTGGCGAAAGCTTTCGCGCCGGTGCACGTTGGACAGGTGCACCTCGACGAACGGGATCGCCACGCCGGCCAGGGCATCGCGCAGTGCCACGCTGGTATGCGTGTAGGCAGCCGGGTTGATGATGATGAACTCGACCCCTTCCGCGCGTGCGGCGTGGATGCGGTCGACCAGTGCCCCCTCATGGTTGGACTGGAACGTATCCAGCGAAACGCCGGCTTTTGCCGCGCGTTCGGCCAGGGCCGCGTCGATGTCGGCAAGCGTCGTGTGCCCGTAGGTTTCCGGCTCGCGCGTGCCCAGCAGGTTCAGGTTCGGCCCATGCAGGACCAGCACCTTGCGGTAGCGGGCTGAGCGACGGATAGAGCGGGTTGCAGTCACGGCGGCTCGACCAGATCAACGAAATTGCGCGGAGATTACCGTAGCTTAGAGGGATTTGTCTAGCGCGCGATACAAGGCTTGGCGACCTTGCGCGGCGCTTTGGCGGCCCTTTAAGCACTTTCCGGCAGTTTTGGCGCCCCGGCGAAACAAATCGCTGAAGAAAAACGAAATTCAGCGAATTTGGCGGAAGAATAGCTCAGGCTCGTGGCAGCACGGCCCGCAGTTCCTCGGCCGTCACCCGTCCCATCTTGCGGTACTTGACCGATCCGTCCGGGTTGATCACCACCGTGTAGGGCAGGCCGCCGGCGCTGTTGCCGAAGTTGCGCGACAGCTCGGTGCCGGCAAAACCGGCCACGGCGAGCGGGTAGGCCACCGGGACCTTGGTGGTGAACTGCTGGATATTGGCGGCTGAATCGATGCCGATGCCGACAAACTCCACCTGGCGGTCCTTGTATTCCTCATGCAGCGCGGTCAGCTCCGGCATTTCCTCGACACACGGCCCGCACCAGGGCGCCCAGAAGTTGATCACCACGGTCTTGCCGCGCAGCTTGCCCAGGTCCAGGTCGGCGCCGGCGGCGTCGGGCAGGCGTGTCTGGAAGAAGGTTTCCACCGCCTGGTCGCTGGCGGGCTTGGGCGAGAACACGAAATGGCCGGCCAGTGCGCCAGCGGCGCAGGCAACCACGGCCACGGCGATCCACAGCCAGAGGCGGGAGCGGCGGGCGGGCGAGGAAACGGTTTCAGTCATGGGATGGCTTGGACCAGTGAAGTGGGGCGGGCCGTCAGGCCGGGTCGGCATCGCCGGGCGCGTCCACCAGCGCCCGTACCGCCTGCAGGTCGGCGCGGGCCGGGCGCCCCGAGGCGTCGGCACGCACGGCGCCGCGTTCGTCGACGGCATCATACAGTGCAATATGAATGCCGACTGGGGCACCCAGTTCCGCGCGCACCTCGCCGGCGAGGAGCCGCGCCTCGCGGCGGTCGGGCCACTGGCCCTTCCACAGGAAGCTGAGGGTCTCGACCTCGCCGCGGCCGCCGAAATGCCGGCTCTCGCTGGTCTCGAAGTCCACGCCGGCGTTGATCAGGTACAGTGCCGCGTCCTTGGCGCTGTCGCAGAAGCACTGCAGATAGATATCGGAGTGCTCGGTGGCGGTGCCGTTGAGCACGGCGCCGACCAGGTAAGGCCGGAACGGCGCCAGGTCTTCCATGGCCAGCACCGCCAGCCGGCGCAGCAGTGCCAGCACGCGGGGCTGGCTGTCGGCGTGGAACAGCGCCTGGTAGGCGCGCACTTCGGCTTCGACCTGTTCGTTGTCGGGCAGCCATTCGCCGGGCACGCGCTGCTCGCCCAGCACCTGGCGGGTGGCCTTGCGCTTGGCGGTGGCGTAGTCGGCACCGTCCTCGGCGATCATCCGGGCGGCAGCCTGGGCGATTTCCTCGCGCAGGCGGGTGGGGTCGGGGGTGGTGCGTCGGGTCATGCCCCATGATACCGGACGCTCCCGCGCAACCGGTGCGCGCGCTGCCGCAGTGCAGCGAAGGCCGCGGGCGCTCGGGTACAATCGGAGGCTTCCTGCCCGGCCACCGCACCGCAAGACACGGCCTGAAACAGCCGCCGTGCCGCCGCGCCACGCCGGGTGCCGAATCCCCACGCCTGCGGGCTTCAAGTCTTTCCGGGAACCCATGCATATTCATATCCTTGGCATCTGCGGCACCTTCATGGGCGGCCTGGCGGTGCTGGCCAAAGAGGCCGGCCACCGCGTCACCGGCTGCGATGCCAATGTCTACCCGCCGATGAGCACCCAGCTCGAGGCCCAGGGGATCGAGCTGATCGAAGGCTTCGACCCCGCGCAACTGTCGCTGGAGCCGGACCTGTTCGTGATCGGCAACGTGGTCTCGCGCGGCAATCCGCTGATGGAGGCCATCCTCGACCGCAACCTGCCCTATGTGTCGGGTCCGCAATGGCTGGGCGAGCACGTGCTGGCGCGCAAGTGGGTGCTGGCGGTGGCCGGCACGCATGGCAAGACCACCACCACGTCGATGCTGGCCTGGATCCTGGAGGATGCCGGCTACAACCCCGGCTTCCTGGTGGGCGGGGTGCCGCAGAACTTCGGCATCTCGGCGCGCGTGACCGAATCGGACTTTTTCGTGATCGAGGCCGACGAGTACGACACCGCCTTCTTCGACAAGCGCAGCAAGTTTGTCCACTACCGCCCGCGCACCGCGATCCTGAACAACCTGGAATACGATCACGCCGACATCTTCCCGGATCTGGCGGCGATCGAGACCCAGCTCCACCACCTGGTGCGCACCGTGCCCGGCCAGGGCCGGATCGTCGTCAACGGCGTGGAGGAAAGCCTGGCACGCGTGCTGGAGCGCGGCTGCTGGAGCGAAGTCGAGCAGTTTGGCGTGGGCGACTGGCGCGAGAGCGATGCCGCCGCCACTGCGGCGCCCGGCAAGGATGCTTTCGACGTCTGGTTTGGCGACGCCGTTCAGGGCACCGTGGTGTGGGACCTGCAGGGCACCCACAACCGCATGAATGCGCTGGCCGCGATCGCCGCCGCGCGCCATGTGGGCGTGCCGGCCGCGCAGGCGATCGAATCGCTGTCCCGCTTTGCCAACGTCAAGCGCCGCATGGAAGTGCGCGGCGTGGCGGGCGGCGTGACCGTCTATGACGATTTCGCCCACCATCCGACCGCGATCCAGACCACGCTGGACGGGCTGCGCCGCCGCGTCGGCGATGCCCGCATCCTGGCGGTGCTGGAGCCGCGCTCCAACACCATGAAGCTGGGCGTGATGAAGGCGCAACTGCCGGCCAGCCTGGAGCAGGCCGACCTGGTGTTCGGCTACGGCGCCCCGGCCGGCAAGGACGCGCTGGGCTGGGACCTGGCCGGATCGCTGGCGCCGCTGGGCGACAAGGCCGCCGCCTTCCAGGACCTGGGCACGCTGGTGCAGGCCGTGCGTGCCGCGGCGCAGCCGGGCGACCACGTGCTGGTGATGAGCAACGGCGGCTTCGGCGGCGTGCACCAGAAGCTGCTGGACGCCCTGGGCCAGGGCGCCGCAAGCTGACCGGCGGGAAGGACCACCATGCTGCTGTACCTGCACGGATTCCGCTCCTCGCCCCAGTCGTTCAAGGCCCGGCTGGTGCAGGAGCGCATGCGCGAGTGGGGCGTGGGCCGCTACTACGCCTGCCCCACGCTCAATGTCTCGCCCGAAATGGCCATTGCCCAGGCGCAGGCTGCGATCCGCGCCGCGCAGGCCGGCGGCGACCAGGAGATCGCCATCGTCGGCTCGTCGCTGGGTGGCTTCTATGCCCGCTGGCTGGGCGAGCGCCATGGCTGCAGGACCGTGCTGCTCAATCCGGCCATCCATCCCTGGACCGACCTGGAAGCGTACCTGGGCGAGCAGCCGCTGTGGCACGGCGGCGGCTCGGTCACGGTCGAGCGCCGCCATCTGCAGGAATTGCTGGACCTGCGCGTGGACACCATTACCGATCCCGGACGCTATTACCTGCTCGCCGCCACCGGGGACGAAGTGCTGGACTACCGTGAGATGGTCGCGGCCTGCCCGGGCGCAAACATCCGCGTGATCGAGGGCAGCGACCACGGCATCAGCGAATTTGCCGACTACGTCGACGATGTGCTCGCCTTCTGCGGCTATGGCCCCGGCGGCAAGGTGCCGGCGGGCACAGGCCCGGCATGAGCGCGCAGTCCGCGCGCCGCTGCAGCTGGAGCCCGCACCTGGCCTTTGATGCAGCCATCACGCCCAACCTGCGGCGCTGGGTGACCGGTGACGACGGCTCGCTGACCGCGCGCCTGGTGGCAGCATCGGAGCGCTTTCGCGTGGCGCGCCTGCTGCAGCGCCCGCAGCGCCCGCTCGCCGATGAATGGCAGGTGCTGGGCCAGCACGACCGCACCCCCGCGCTGACGCGCGAGGTGCTGCTGATCTGCGACGATATTCCCGCCATATTTGCCCATACTGTGGTGCGCCAGCGCCATGCGCGCCGCGACTGGCCGTTCCTGCGCGGGCTGGGCGAGCGCCCGCTGGGCGGCCGGCTGTTTGTCGACCCGGCGGTGGCGCGCGAGCCGTTCCAGTTTGCGCGGCTGCTGCCGCACCATCCGCTGCGCCAGGCCTTGCAGCGTGTGCTGCCGGCCATGGCGCCACTGCCCATGCTGCCGGCGCGGCGCTCGGTGTTCCGGCGCGGCGACGGCGTCATGCTCGTGACAGAAGTGTTCCTGCCGGACCTGCTGTCGCGGCCATCCCCGGGGACCGAGGCGATTCCGCATCCCAGGTATTTGCGGACTACAGACCGAAGCCCCTCTACACACACTACCGAAACCAAGAAAGAGACCACGAGATGAAACTGCAGGGTCGGGTTGCCATCATCACCGGTGCCGCCGCCGGCATCGGGTTTGCCACCGCGCAGCGCTTTGCCGCCGACGGCGCCATTGTCGTCCTGTGCGACGTGCAGGAAGCGCGCGTGCGCGAGGCCGCCGACAAGCTGGCCGCCACCGGCGCCACCGTGTCGGCCTACCGCGTCGACGTGACCCGGCGCGACGAAGTCGATGCCATGGTGGCCGCCGTGCTGGCCGCGCACGAACGCGTCGACATCCTCGTCAATAACGCCGGCATCACCAAGGATGCACGCCTGGGCAAGATGACCGAGGCCCAGTTCGATGCCGTCATCGACGTCAACCTGAAGGGCGTGTTCAACTGCGCGCAGGCCGTGGCCGGCCTGATGAGCGAGCAGGGCAAGGGCGTGATCCTGAACGCTTCCAGCGTGGTCGGCCTGTACGGCAACTTCGGCCAGACCAACTACGCCGCCAGCAAGTTCGGCGTGATCGGCTTTACCAAGACCTGGGCGCGCGAGCTGGGCCCCAAGGGCGTGCGCGTGAACGCGGTGTGCCCGGGCTTCGTCAATACCGAGATCCTGCAGACCGTGCCGGAAAAGGTGCTGGACGGCATGAAATCGTCGTGCTGGCTGCGCCGCCTGGCCGAGCCGGCCGAGATCGCCAGCATCTACGCCTTCCTGGCCAGCGACGACGCCAGCTACGTCAACGGCGTGGCGATCGAGGCCAGCGGCGGCATGTCGCTCTGAACTGCGTGGGTGCACGCACCCCGCCGGGGCGCCGGCCCCCGCAGGCGCCGGAGCGGGGTGCGGTATCATTCCACGTCTCAGGCCGTATCGATACGGCGTGGCCCGCGGCCAGCGATTTGCACGCCGCGCGCCGCACTCGCTTCCGTTCGCACGCATTTGCGCCCGGTTGCACCATTTCTCCCACAGGACCCGCCCCGGCGCTGCCTCTTGGCGGCCAGACGCGGTTCCGCGCATTTCTGAAAGTACCGATCGATGCAGTTGCTGTTCGAAGAAGGCGGCGAAATCCGCGCCGGCACCGTGCTGAACCAGCAGGGCGAGGCTTACCAGGTGGAGCTGCCAGCCGGCAAGCGTACCAAGGTCAAGTCGCGCGACGTGCTGCTGCAGTTCGCGCAGCCGTCGGCAATCGAGCTGGTGCGCCAGACCGGCGACATGATGGCCGAGATCGACCTGGACTTCCTGTGGGAATGCGCGCCCGAGGCTGAATTCGGCTTCACCGAGCTGGCCGCCGAGTACTACGGCGCCGAGCCCGGCCCGGTGCAGCAGGCGGCGCTGGCGATGGCGCTGCACGGCAACCCGGTGTACTTCCGCCGCAAGGGGCGCGGCCGCTACCAGCGCGCGCCCGAAGACCAGCTCAAGGCGGCGCTGGCCGCGCTCGAGCGCAAGCGCCAGCAGGCGCTGGTGCAGGCCGAGTACGAAGAGCAGCTCAAGGCGCTGACGCTGCCTGAGACCTTCCGCAACAAGGTGCTGCAGCTGCTGTTCAAGCCGGACAAGAACAGCCTGGAATACAAGGCCATGGACGCCGCCTGCACCGCGCTGGGCATGACCCCGATGCGGCTGATGGTGGCCGCCGGCGGCGTCGCCAGTGCGCGCGCGCTGCATGAGGCCAAGTTCCTGGCCGAGTGCTTCCCCAAGGGCACGGGCTTTCCGGAAACCGACGTGCCCGAGCCGCCCGCCGACCTGCCGGTGGCCGACGTGGAGGCATTCTCGATCGACGACGTCACCACCACCGAGATCGACGATGCGCTGTCCGTGACCAGGCTGCCCGACGGCAAGCTGCGCATCGGCATCCATATCGCCGCGCCCGCGCTGGGCATCCGCCGCAGCGAACCGCTCGATGCGGTCGCGCGCCAGCGGCTGTCCACGGTCTATTTCCCGGGCGACAAGATCACCATGCTGCCCGACGCCGTGGTGGAGCGCTACACGCTGCAGGAAGGGCGCACGTGCCCGGCGCTGTCGCTGTATGTGACGGTGGACCCGACCGTGTGGCTGATCACCGGCAGCGAGACCCGCGCCGAGATGGTGCCGATCGCCGCCAACCTGCGCCACAACCTGCTCGACGATGTCATCACCGAGGCTGCGCTTGCCGCGGGCACCGGCGACTACCCGTTCCGCGACGCGCTGACGCAGCTGTGGCACTTTGCCGGCTACCTGTACGACGAGCGCCAGAAGGCGCGCCTGGCCAGCGGCCTGCGCCCCGAGACCCACAACCGCGCCGACTTCAATTTCTACCTGGACGACCAGGCCGACGGCAGCCAGCGCGTGCGCATCGAACAGCGCAAGCGCGGCTCGCCGCTGGACAAGATCGTTGCCGAGCTGATGATCCTGGCCAACAGCACCTGGGGCAAGCTGCTGGCCGACAACGGCGTGCCGGGCATCTACCGCACGCAGAAGGCGTGGGGCATGCACCGCACCCGCATGCAGACCTACCCGGCACCGCACGAGGGCCTGGGCGTGGCGCAGTACGCTTGGAGCACCTCGCCGCTGCGCCGCTATGTCGACCTGGTCAACCAGTGGCAGATCCTGGCGGTGGCCCAGCACGGCGTGACCGCCAAGCTGGTGGCGCCGTTCAAGCCCAAGGACGCCGACCTGCTGGCCGCGGTGGCGGACTTCGAAGGCACTTACGCCGCCTACGCCGACCACCAGTCGACCATGGAGCGCTACTGGTGCCTGCGCTGGCTCAAGCAGGAAAAGCGCGAGCGCATGGTGGCCTCGGTGCTCAAGGAAGGCGCGGTGCGCTTTACCGAGATCCCGCTGGTCACGCGCGTGCCCGAACTGGTGCAGGCGCAGCGCGGCACGCAGGTGCTGCTGGAGATCGGCGAGACCGACGAGATCACGCTGGAAGTGTCGTGCCGGGTGCTGGAGATCTTCGCCGGTGAAGGCGAAGTGCCCGAGGAAGAGCTGGAAAGCGACGAGGAAGCCGCGGAGCTGTCCGCCGAAGCCGCTGCCGACGCGGCCGCCGAGGAAGCGGCCGAGCAGGCCGCCGGGGTCTCGGACGAAGCCCCGGCCGAAGCGGGCGACGACGATGCCGGCGCGGCGTCGGGCGAGCGCGACACCGGCACCCCGGCGGTCGGCTGAAGCCTTCGGAAATCGGCGGCGCTCACTTACAATGCCTGTCTGATCCGGGGTCCGCGGCCCCGGTCTTGCCAGGCCGCCGGCCCGGACCGGTTCGGGCCGCCGCCCACCCTTCAGCCACCCTCCATCCATCGTGAACGCCACACTCGCCGCTCCCCGCCACTGGTGGCATGCCAGGTGGCACAACAGCAGTACGCTGGCCAAGGCGCTGGCCATTTCCGTGGCCGTGCACGTGCTGCTGCTGATGGTGCGGGTGGCCGCGCCCGAGGTGTTCGAGATCAAGCGCAGCGATGCCGCGCTGGACGTGGTGCTGGTCAATGCCAAGTCGGCGCAGAAGCCGCGCAACCCGACCGCGCTGGCGCAAGCCAACCTGGACGGCGGCGGCGACCATGACCTGCAGCGCGCCACCACGCCGCTGCCCGCGCAGACCCAGACGCAGGAAGGCGACCTGGTGCGCCAGGTGCAGCGCCGCGTCGAGCAGCTGGAACAGGAGCAGCAACGCCTGCTGACCCAGTCGCGCGAGGCCGCGCCGTCGGTGCGCAACCAGCCGCTCAAGCCCGGCGAGAAGCGCCAGGACACCCCGCAGCGCGGCCAGGACGAGCGCACCTCGACCGACGAGATGGCCAGGCTGGAGGCCGAGATCGGCCGCAACCTGGACCACTATGCCAAGCGACCCAAGCGCTTCCAGCTGACCGCCACCAGTGCCCAGGCGGTCGACTACGCGCAGTACTACGACCGCCTGCGCCACAAGATCGAGGCGCGCGGCACCACTGACTTCCCGCAACGCAACGGCAAGCCGCTGTACGGCCAGCTGATCCTGGTGATCAACGTCAACCGGCTCGGCAAGCTCGGCTACAACCGCGACGGCTACAACGTCGATGCCATCGACGTGGTCAAGAGCTCGGGCGATCCCGCGCTGGACCGCCAGGCCGTGGCGATCGTGCGCGCGGCCGCGCCGTTCGGCCCCTTTACCGCCGAGATGGCGTCGCGCCAGGACATCCTCGAAGTCATTTCCACTTTCAAGTTTTCGCGCAGCGGGCTGGAAACCCGCTTGCAGGCACGCTGATGACATCCACTGATTCTTCCCAAGCCACTTCCGACCGCTATGTGGTGATCGGCAACCCGGTTGCGCACAGCCGTTCGCCGGCGATCCACGCCGCCTTTGCGCGCCAGACCGGCGAAGCCGTGCAGTACGACCGCCTGGAGGCGCCGCTGGACGGGTTTGCCGATGCCGTGCGCCAGTTCTTTGCCGAGGGCGGCTACGGCTGCAACGTGACGGTGCCGTTCAAGCTGGAGGCCTATGACCTGGCCGACCGCCTGACCGAGCGCGCCGAGGCCGCCGGCGCGGTCAACACGCTGTGGATCGAAGAGGGCCTGATCCACGGCGACAACACCGACGGCATCGGCCTGGTGCGCGATATCCAGGACAACCTCGACACGCTGATCGAAGGCAAGCGCGTGCTGCTGCTGGGCGCCGGCGGCGCCGCCATGGGCGCGATGCTGCCGCTGATCGAATGCCGGCCGTCGCGCATCGTGGTGGCCAACCGCACCGCGTCGCGCGCGAGCGACATGCTGGAAGAGTTTGTCGAAGCCGCCGACCAGTACGGCGTGGAGCTGTGGGGCGGCGGGCTCGATGCGCTCGACGGGCTGTCCGAGGACGAAGCCGTCGACGTGGTCATCAACGCGTCGTCCAGCAGCCTGCATGGCGAAGTGCCGCCGGTACCCGAGTTCCTGCTGGGCGAAGGCGTGCTGGCCTACGACATGATGTACGGCGCCGAGCCCACGGTGTTCCTGCAGTTCGCCGCGCGCTGTGGCGCGCGCACCAGCGACGGCCTGGGCATGCTGGTCGAACAGGCGGCTGAAGCGTTCTACATCTGGCGCGGCGTGCGCCCCCGCACCGCCCCTGTGCTGGCCGAGCTGCGCGCCGCGCTGCAGGCCGAACGCAAGGGCTGACCGGGGCGCCGCCAGCCGTGGCCAACCGCAACCGCGCAGCCAGCGCCAGCCGCGGCGTAGCCCCCGCACGCACGGTGTTCAACCCGGTCCGCTGGCTCGGCTACCTGCTGGGCTGCGTGGCGGCGGGCGTGGTGGCGATGCAGCTGTACTTCTTCATGCAGATCGCAAGCTGGCAATACATAAATCCTACGACGACCACGTTCATGCGCGCCGAGCGCTGGCGCCTGTGCGGCATCAACGTCTGGAACTGCGGCATCGACCGGCAATGGGTGCCGTACGACCGCATCTCGCGCAACCTCAAGCGCGCGGTGATCGCCAGCGAGGACGCCGACTTCGTCAACCATCCGGGCTATGAGCTGGATGCCATGCTCGATGCCTGGGAGCGCAACAAGAAGCGCGGGCGCATCGTGCGCGGCGGTTCCACCATCACGCAGCAGCTGGCCAAGAACCTGTTCCTGTCGTCCGAGCAGCACTACCTGCGCAAGGGCCAGGAGCTGGCCATCACGTGGATGCTCGAGTTCTGGCTGGACAAGCAGCGCATCTACGAGATCTACCTGAATTCGGTGGAGTGGGGCGAGGGCGTGTTCGGCGCGCAGGCCGCGGCGCAGCACTACTTCCGCACCAGCGCCGACAAGCTCAGCGTGGGCCAGTCCGCGCGCCTGGCCGCGGCGCTGCCGGCGCCCAAGTGCTTCGACAAGAAGGAATACTGCGCCAACGTGCGCGTGAATTTCCGCGCCAAGGCGGGGATCATCGCGCGGCGGATGGGGGCAGCCACGCTGCCCGACTGAGGGCTTGCTCCCCTCTCCCACTTGTGGGAGAGGGGAGCAAGGCAGCGGCAGATTCAGCGCCTCAGCTCAGCCACCCCTTCCTGCGGAAATACACCAGCGGAATCGCCGCCGACACCGCCATCAGCGCAATCGCCCACGGATAGCCCGCGCCCCAGTCCAGCTCCGGCATGAACTTGAAGTTCATGCCGTAGATGCTGGCGATCAGCGTGGGCGGCATCAGCGCCACCGACACCACCGAGAACAGTTTGATGATCTTGTTCTGGTTGATGTTGATGAAACCGACGGTCGCGTCCATCAGGAAGTTGATCTTGTCGAACAGGAACGCGGTGTGGTTCTCGATCGAGTCGATGTCGCGCAGGATCTGGCGGGCCTCGTCCTGCTGCTCGGCCGACAGCAGCTGGCTGCGCATCAGGAAGGACACCGCACGGCGCGTGTCCATCACGTTGCGGCGGATGCGCCCGTTCAAGTCTTCCTCGCGGGCGATGGTTTCCAGCACGTCGGCCGCGGCGGCATCGGTCACGTTCTCGGCCAGCACGCGGCGGCTCGCTTCTTCGAGCCGCTCGTAGATTTCCTCGATCGAGTCGGCGGAATACTCGGCGTCGGTCGCGTACAGGTCCATCAGCACGTCCTTGGCATTGCGCACCGAGCCCGGGCGCATGCGTGCGCGCAGCCGCACCAGCCGGAACACCGGCAGGTCTTCGTCGTGGATGGAGAACAGCACGTCGCGCGTCAGCACGAAAGCCACGCGCACGTTGCGCGACAAGGCCTCTTCCTCGTCCAGCAGGAAGTCGGTGCGGATATGGATATTCTCGTCCTCGCCCTCGAAATATCGCGCGGACGCTTCCAGGTCGCCCAGGTCTTCCAGTTCGGGAAGGGCGACGCCATAGGCTTCCTTGATCCAGTTCAGTTCCTCGTCGTCGGGATTGACGACATCGATCCAGATCGGCTTGTGCTGCAGCAGCTCATTGCGCTCGTCGACCTGCTCCTGGGCAAGCCGGCCTTTCTGCAGGACGAACAGGTTGATCATCCCCGGGATTCCTTATTGCTGATTGCGACGAAAAACAAAGACAAGCGCGAAGACAAGCGCAGGCGGCTCGCCGCATTCCCAGGTAGTCCGTCATGCCCTGCATGGCCTGGCGAGACGCCGGAAGGCGCCCTGCCAGGGCCGGGCCACGGGCAAGCGTGATCGCGCTGTACCGCGGCTGCCGTTCGGCACGGCGGTACAAGGCGATGGCGTTTGCCTGGGTTGGCTGGCTAGCCGGGAGAGGGAAGATCCGCACGCGATGCGGCGCGCATGGATGGCGCCGCCGGTGGCACGGAAAGACACTCGCCCGCAGTGTTCTGCTGCGGGCGAGGCCGACGAGGCGCGGAGCCGGGTGCTCCGGGCGGGTCGTCGTTACGCAGCCCGCAGTGACATGGCATTCGCAGAGGTCGCAGCGCTGCTGCGGCAACTCGAACACCCGATGCTACTGCCCACGTAATTTCTCCGGGATTGTGATGGCCGCGAGTGTAGCCCAACGTAGGGTGGCTTGTTAAGTGAAATCTCCGCGCACGCGGCCCGCTGTTGCCCGCTCACGACCGGCGGCGCGCCCACCCGGCGATCAGCCCGGCGCGCCCTGCAACCGGCGCCAAAGCAGCGGCGCCAGCATCACCGAGGACAGCGCCAGGAACATCAGCACGATCGCGGCGTAGTCCTGCCAGTGCGGCTGCTCGCCCAGCATCCACATGCCCGAGAACACGCCGACCACCGGAATGAACATGATCGACAGGCTCGACACCACCGGCGGCAGGCTGCGCGCCAGCCCGAACCAGACCAGGTGGCAGAAGGCGAAGACCACCACCGCGTTGTAGGCGATGGCGCCCCATTCGACGGCGGTGGGCATGCGCCAGCCGTCTTCCAGCAGCAGCGAGCCGACCGCCAGGAAGGGCAGGGTCACGGCCAGCATCCAGAACGTCATGGCGCCGATGGGCACGTCGGTCGGGGTGCGTTTTATCAATTGGGTGCCGAAGCCCCAGCCGGCCGCGGCCAGCAGCATCAGCAGCGTGCCGGCCGGGCTGCCGGTCAGCGCGGCGAGCTCGCCGGAAAGCAGCAGCACCGTGCCGGCCAGCGCGCAGCCGATGCCCAGCCAGGCCCAGGCGCCGATGCGCTCGCGGAAGAACACCAGGCCCCAGACCACTGCCCAGATCGGCATGGTGTAGCCCAGGATGGCGGCCCGGCCCGAGGACAGCATCTTGACCGCGCAGATCGCAAACAGGTGCCAGACCACCATGTTGGGAATGGCCAGGCGGACCACCGTGCCCCATTCGCGCCGCGGCAGGGCCAGGGAATCGCCGCGCAGCCGCAACGCCAGCCCCAGCGCCACCAGCCCGCCCGCCATGCACAGCAGGCGGAAGCCCAGTGCCGGAAAGTGCGCTACGCCTACCTTCATGATGGGCCAGTTGATGCCCCAGGCAAGCGTGAGCACGACAAGCAGGAAGATACCGCGGCGATCGAGAGACATGACGGGACGCGGCTGTGCGTCATGCCGCGCTTTGTTTTGAGAGGAAGCGCAAAACCATAGCACGTAGCGGGTAAAATTGCCGGAAGCGACATATGCTGCAGGGATGAAAGGTTTTCACGCCGCTGTGGCCAACCGCGCCGGCCGGGCCAATGGGGCGCCGGCGCCACCAGGATATTCCGAGTACCCATGACTTTCACCGAGCAGCTTGCTGCCGCCTGGCAGCGCAACGATTCCCTCCTGTGCGTCGGGCTCGATCCTGACCCGCAGAAGCTGCCGCTGTCCCTGACCGGGGCGGGCGGCGCCATCTTTTCGTTCTGCCGCGAGATCGTTGACGCCACCGCCGACCTGGTCTGCGCCTTCAAGCCGCAGATTGCGTACTTCCACTCGCAGCGCGCCGAAGACCAGCTCGAGCAGCTGATCCACTATATCCACGATGCCCACCCCGGTATCCCGGTGATCCTGGACGCCAAGCGCGGCGACATCGGCTCGACCGCCGAGCACTACGCGCTGGAGGCCTTCGAGCGCTACCATGCCGACGCGGTCACGGTCAGCCCGTACATGGGCTTCGATTCGATGCAGCCGTACCTGGCCTATCCGGACCGCGGCGTGATCGTGTTGTGCCGCACCTCCAACCCGGGCGGCTCGGACGTGCAGTTCCTGCAGGTTGACGGCAAGCCGCTGTACCAGCTGGTGGCCGAGGCCGCGCGCGAGCGCTGGAACACCACCGGCCAGATGGGCCTGGTGGTCGGCGCAACCTTTCCCAACGAGATCGCGCGGGTGCGCCAGATCGTCGGCGACATGCCGCTGCTGATCCCGGGCATCGGCGCCCAGGGTGGCGACATCGAGGCCACGGTCAAGGCGGGGCGCACCGCGGACGGCACCGGCATGATGATCAACTCGTCGCGCGCCATCCTCTACGCCAGCCGCGAGAAGGATTTTGCGGCGGCGGCGCGCAATGTCGCGCTGCAGACGCGGGAGACCATCAATCGCTATCGCCACGGCTGAAACCGGTCGTAGACAATAAAAAACCGCGCCAGAAACGGCGCGGTTTTTTATTGGGCGGAGGTTGCCGGGCGCCGGCCTCAGGCCTCGTTCCGGATCAGCTCCAGCAGTCCCCGCATGGCATGCTCGGCCGCCTGCCGGCGGATCTGGCCGCGGTCGCCGCGAAAGCGCTGGGTCTCGGTATGGGTGGTGATGCGGTTGCTCCAGCCGAAGCAGACCATGCCCACCGGCTTTTCCGGGGTGCCGCCGTTGGGCCCGGCCACGCCGGTGATCGACAGCGCCACCTGGGCGCGGCTGTTCAGCAGCGCGCCTTCGGCCATGGCGCGCGCCACTTCCTCGCTGACCGCGCCGTGGTCGCGGATCAGCTTGGCCGGCACGCCCAGCATGGTGGACTTGGCCTCATTGGAATAGGTGACGAAGCCGCGCTCGAACCAGCCGGACGAGCCGGATACATCGGTAATGGCGGCAGCCACCAGCCCGCCGGTGCAGGATTCGGCAGTGGCCAGCATCAGGGATTTGTCGGCAAGGGCGACGCCGGCCTGGATGGCGAGCTGGTCGAGCAGGCGGCTGACAGACATGGTGGATACAGGTAGTTTTGAGGGGAATCAGCTTGCAATGGCTGGCGATACGGGCTCAGAACGAGCGCCACAGCGCAAACACCAGCAGCGTGTAGAAGGCCGCGAAGATGTCGTCGAACATCACGCCAAAGCCGCCGCGCAGGCCCGGGCCCTTGAGCGTGCGGTCATAGTGGCCGATCGGCGCCGGCTTGGTGATATCGAACAGCCGGAACCACAGGAAGGCGGCGAACTGCCCCCAGAAGCCGGTCGGCATGACAAAGGCCAGTACCAGCCAGAAGGCGACGATCTCGTCCCAGACCATGCTGCCATGGTCGTGCACGCCCATGTCGCGCGCGGTGCGCGCGCACGCCCACAGGCCGACCAGGAAGCCGCCGGCGATGATCCACAGCCAGGTGGTGGGCTCGATCCACAGCGAAATCACTACGAAGGACAGCCACGCGTAGAGCGTGCCGACCGTGCCCGGCGCAACGGGCGACAGGCCCGAGCCGAAGCCGAAGGCGATCAGGTGGGCCGGATGGTCCAGCATGAAGCGCGCGCTCGGGCGCGTGACCTTGACGGTCTGGCCGGCTTCCAGGGTCAGGGCGGGGTCGCGCGGCGCGGCCCCGGGAGGCAAGGTGGACATCAAAATTGGCTCGTGTGTGCAGATACTGCTTATGGTTATGGCCGGCTTGCGCTGCCATGCTTGCGGGACTCCCGTGCCCGCGCAGCGCGCCGATGCCGGCATCATGACATGCCCGCGACCCGGTGTCAGGGGGCAGCGAAGTGGTCGAAGCTGGCGCCTTGGTACCGGGTCGGGTTGCCGGTACTGTCGACCAGCCGCAGGCCGGGCTCGGGCGTGATCGCGCCGACACGTGCGAGCGGCAGCGCCAGGCGTTCGCTAATCGCCGCAATGGCGTCGCGGCTGCCGGCGGGCGCGGTGAAGCACAATTCGTAGTCGTCGCCACCGGCCAGCACGCATTCGCGCTGGATGGCATCGGGCTGGCTGGCCAGCACTGCCGAGCGCGGCAGCGCATCGACGTCGACCAGCGCGCCGACCTGCGAGCGTTCCAGGATATGGCCGAGGTCGCCGACCAGGCCGTCGGAAATGTCGAGTGCGGCATGCGCCACGCCGCGCAGAGCCATGCCCAGCGCCACGCGCGGTGTGGGCGTGTCCATGCGCGGGCGCACCTGGCTGAACTCGGGCTCAGGCAGCAGCCATTCGCCGCGGCAGTCGCCCAGCGCCAGGCGGGCGTCGCCAAGCGTGCCGGAAATCCAGATATCGTCGCCGGGCCGGGCGGCGTCGCGGCGCAGCGCGGCACGCAGCGGCACGTCGCCGAATACCGTCAGCGAAAGCGTCAGCGGGCCGCGCGTGGTGTCGCCGCCGACCAGTTCGCAGCCGTGGGCGTCGGCCAGCGCCAGCATGCCGTCGGCCAGTTCGGCCAGCCAGGCGGGGTCGGCCTCGGGCAGGGCCAGTGCCAGGGTGAAGGCGCGCGGCTCGGCGCCCATGGCGGCCAGGTCGGACAGGTTCACGGCCAGGGCCTTGTGGCCGAGTGAGCGCGGCGCCACGTCCGGGAAGAAATGCCGGCCGCTCACCAGCATGTCGGTGCTGATGGCCAGGTGGTGGCCGGGGCGGCCCTCGATCAGCGCACAGTCATCGCCCACGCCGAGCGCGGCCTTGCGCACCGGCCGCGTGAAAAAGCGGCGGATCAGGTCGAACTCGGAAAGCGGGGCTGGCTGGGCGTGGGACATCGTCGTCAGGAAGATTCGCCCGCCGGGTGGGACGGATCGGGGGCTGCGCGTTGCGCGAAGATGAATGGCGATCCGGGGCAATCCCGCGGCGCGTGCGCAGCGCGTCAGGATGGGGCGCGTCCGGCATTTCAGCAAGATACTGCCGCGCACGACAGCCATGACCATCGCGCGGTACGCCGCTTCTGCCGGCAGGCGCTACGCTTGCTGGTATTGCCCGGGGGGATGGGGCATATTGTACCGAATCGCAAAGGTGCCCCAAGTAAAAGGCTTATTGTGAAATAGTATTTCACTATATAAAATGCTGGGTTCCAAAGGAAGAGAAGGGCGGACACGTGGAGCCGGTCCGCCGATCGTCCCCCGCCTCGTCAATGACGGCTCCACCGATTGGAAGATGCGCCGATGACCAGCCCTCAGCAGTCCCCGTCCCAAGACGATCTGAAACAGCAGCAGCGTGAGGCGCTGCGCAAAGCGGCGCTCGAGTACCACGAGTTTCCCACCCCCGGCAAGATCTCGGTCACGCCGACCAAGCCGCTGTCGAACCAGCGCGACCTGGCCCTGGCCTATTCGCCGGGCGTGGCCGCCGCTTGTGAAGAGATCGTTTCCGATCCGGCCAATTCCTTCCGCTACACCGCCCGCGGCAACCTGGTCGCGGTGATCACCAACGGCACCGCCGTGCTGGGCCTGGGCGACATTGGCGCCGCGGCTTCCAAGCCGGTGATGGAAGGCAAGGCTGGCCTGTTCAAGAAGTTTGCCGGTATCGACGTGTTCGATATCGAAGTCGATGAGAAGGACCCGGAAAAGCTGGTCCAGATCATCGCCGCGCTGGAGCCCACCTTCGGCGGCATCAACCTCGAAGACATCAAGGCACCGGAGTGCTTCTACGTCGAGCGCAAGCTGCGCGAGAAGATGAAGATCCCCGTCTTCCACGATGACCAGCACGGCACCGCCATCGTGGTGTCCGCGGCCATCATCAACGGCCTGAAGGTGGTCGGCAAGGACATCAAGAAGGTCAAGCTGGTGGCCTCGGGCGCCGGCGCGGCCGCGCTGGCCTGCCTGGACCTGCTGGTCGACATCGGCCTGCCGATCGAGAACATCTGGGTGACGGACCTGGCCGGCGTGGTCTATGAGGGTCGTACCGAGCTGATGGACCCGGAAAAGGCGCGCTTCTCGCAAAAGACCGACAAGCGCAAGCTGGCCGAAGTGATCGACGGTGCCGACATCTTCCTGGGCCTGTCCGCCGCGGGCGTGCTCAAGCAGGACATGGTCCAGCGCATGGCCGACAAGCCGCTGGTGCTGGCACTGGCCAACCCCAACCCGGAAATCGCGCCGGAGCTGGTCAAGGAAGTGCGCCCTGACGCCGTGATGGCCACCGGACGCACCGACTACCCGAACCAGGTCAACAACGTCCTGTGCTTCCCGTTCATCTTCCGCGGGGCGCTGGATTGCGGCGCCACCACCATCACGCGCGAGATGGAAATCGCCGCGGCCAATGCCCTGGCCGAACTGGCGCGCCAGGAGCAGAGCGACATCGTCGCCACTGCCTATGGCATCCAGGACCTGTCGTTCGGCCCCGAGTACCTGATTCCGAAGCCGTTCGACCCGCGCCTGATCGTCAAGGTGGCGCCGGCCGTGGCCGAGGCCGCGATGAAGTCTGGCGTGGCCGCCCGTCCGATCGAGGACATGGACGCCTACCGCCTGCAGCTGCAGCAGTTCGTGTACCACTCGGGCACGCTGATGAAGCCGATCTACGCCGCCGCGCGCAAGGTCGAGATGGATAAGAAGCGCATCGTCTTCGCCGAAGGCGAGCAAGAGCGCGTGCTGCGCGCGGTGCAGGTGATCGTCGACGAAAAGCTGGCCAACCCGATCCTGATCGGCCGCCCGGCCGTGCTGCAGCACCGCATCGAGCGCTTCGGCCTGCGCCTGCGCGCCGGCGTGGACTTCACCGTGGTCAACCCCGAGCACGATGAGCGTTTCCGCGACTATTCCGACGCCTATTACCGCATGATGGCGCGCGAGGGCATCACGCCCGAGTACGCCAAGCTGGAAATGCGCCGCCGCACCACGCTGATCGGCGCGATGCTGGTGAGCAAGGGCGAGGCCGACGGCATGATCTGCGGCACCGTCAGCAACACCGCGGCGCACCTGCGCTATATCGACCAGGTGCTGGGCGGCACCAACAAGGTCTACGCGGCGATGAATGGCCTGGTGCTGCCGGGCCGCCAGATCTTCCTGGTGGATACGCACGTCAACGTCGACCCGAGCGCCGAAGAGCTGGCCCAGATCACGCTGATGGCCGCCGAGGAACTGAAGCGCTTCGGCATCGAGCCCAAGGTCGCGCTGCTGTCGCACTCGAACTTCGGTTCGTCCGAAGCGCCTTCGGCCCGCAAGATGCGCGAAACCCTCGCCATCCTGCGCGATCGCGCCCCGGACCTGGAGATCGACGGCGAAATGCACGGCGACAGCGCGCTCGACCAGAAGCTGCGCGACCAGCTGGTGCCGGATGGCGCGCTCAAGGGCGAAGCCAACCTGCTGGTGTGCCCGAACATCGACGCGGCCAATATCTCGTACAACCTGCTCAAGGTTGCCGCGGGCAACAACGTCGCGATCGGGCCGATCCTGCTGGGCGTGAAGGCGCCGGTGCACATCCTGACGCCGTCGGCCACGGTGCGCCGCATCGTCAACATGACCTCGCTGGTCGTGGTGGATGCCTCTGCCAAGCGCTAAACCGCTTGGTATGGCCGGTAGCCGGCCAATGTGACGAAAAGCCGGGTTCGCCCGGCTTTTTTTGCGTCCATATGTGCATGGTTAGTATGCGCACACATACGCTTAACATATTGAAACAATTGAAGAATTACCGCTGCCGCCGGGCCGGGATTGATTAATTGCGTGCATGCGCGTAACCTTACGCCTTTGATACAGGCGCTCGCCATGAGCGCCCCGGTGCGGCCGGCATCCATCGCGCTCCTCTACGGGTGGCGCAGGGCGCTGGCCAGGGTGGCCCGGACAGATCGTCTACCCAACCAGCGGCAGGCTCGATTTCCGGTTCAACCAAGACAAGCAACGTGGGTTTCCAAGTTTCTCTGATGCGGCACGCATCGCGCATGCTGGCCCGGTCCATGACCGGCGCGGCGCTGGTGCTGGCCCTGGCGCAGCCGACGCTGGCGCGGCAGGTGCAGACCGAAGGGATGGGAACCATTGCAGTGCAGCAGTTGCCCAACGATGCACGGCAGACCCTGGAGCGCATCGAAGCCGGCGGCCCGTTCCTGTATGACAAGGACGGATCGAGATTCGGCAACTACGAACGCATCCTGCCTCAACGTGAACGCGGGTATTACCGCGAATACACGGTCAAGAGCGCCAGGAGCCGGAACCGGGGAGCCAAGCGGATCGTCTGCGGCGGAGAACAACGCGCTGCCAACGATTGTTACTACACGGAAGATCACTACAACAGCTTCAAACGGATACTCAAATGATGACTGACATTTTCGGATTGGGCGACGCCCTTGCCGCCCGCGAAGAGCGCGGCGCCGGAGATGGCTGGCAGCGGGCTCAGCAGCAGGCCCAGAACCTATACGACAACGTGCTGATGATGCCGAGCCAGGAGCTCATGCAAAAACTCCCGCCCGCGACCGCGCCCGTGGCCATGCCCGCCGGTCCCGGTTGGAACGACGGCACCAGCGAGGGGGCCATGAACCTGTTCAAGACGGTGCGTCCGAACATCGTCCAGTCGATCCGCGCCTTCCGCGTGCCTGAGCTGGCCCAGGCGGCCGCCGATCTCGGGCAGCATTTCCTCTATGCCAATTGCGCCCATTGCGCGAGCAAGGCTGAGGTCCTGGAAACCATCGCCACGTCGTTCACCTTCCCGAAGCACTTCGGCAAGAACTTCGACGCGCTGGCTGACTGCCTGACCGACATGATCTACAAGGCAGGCCCGCAGCCGGGCTTTGTGATCGTGCTGGAAGGCTTGCCGATCGCGCAGAAGTTCGACAAGGAAGGGCGCGAGGTGCTGCTCGACGTATTCCGCGACGCTGCCGAGTTCTGGGGCGAGCGCAAGGTGCAGTTCCGGGTGTTTTATTCGTTCGCCTGAGAGCACTGCCTGAGCCCTTGCAAGGCGAATCAAGCAAAAAGCCCGCAATTGCGGGCTTTTTGCTTTCCGGCGAGGTGCTGGTCCTATTCCTGCGCCGGCAGATGCCCATGCGGCGTGAGGCGGTCGATCAGTTCCGGCAGCCCTTCGCTCAGTTGTGCGGCCACGTCGTCCTGCGACATGCCGGTGGTCTGTGCCAGCGATTCGAGCGCGCCGGTGTCGCCCAGCGCGCTGCTCAGCGCCGACGGCGTGACCGGCTGGTTGGCGCCGCTGCCGATCCACGAGTTCACCTGTTCGCCCAGCCCGGCCTGCGCCAGGATCTGCTGCAGCGCGCCGATGCCGCCGGCGGCCGCGCCCAGTGCCTGGCTGTTGGCCGGCGCGCCACCCTGGCCGCCAAGCAGGCCGCCGAGCAGCGAGCCAAGGTCCAGGCCGCCGGTGGCGCCGCCGGGCGCAGCGCCGGCACCGCCGCCGCCGAGCATGCCGCCCAGCAGCCCGCCGAGGCTGCCCAGTCCGCCCAGGCCGTCATCGACAGGCGCCGCATCGCCTGCTTGTCCGCGGCTACGCATGGCCAGCGTTGCCAGCAGGCCAAGCGCCATCATCAGCTTGGGGTCGAGCCCTCCGGTACTGCCTGCCTCGCCACGCGCGCCGCCGAGTTGTCCGAGCACACCGCCCAGCACGCTATCGAGTAGTCCCATGGTCGACTCCTTTCAGTCAGGGTTGCAAGGTTGACGCGATGACCGGATGGCCGCCGCCGTCAGAATCCGCCAAGCAAGGCGTTAAGGGTTGCCAGGCATGCCAGCCCGGCGGTTTCAGTGCGCAGGATGCGGGGGCCGAGCGACACGCCGGTGAAACCCGCCTGTCTTGCCGCCTGCTCTTCGTCGGGCGCCAGGCCGCCTTCGGGGCCGATCAGCAGCGTAACGCCGCCGGCCAGCAAGCTTTCGCGCTGTTCGGCGATGAACGCTGGCAGCGAATGCGTGGCGCGCGGCGATACCAGCAGCCTGGCACCGCCAGCCGCGGACTGCGCCAGCCATGTCTCAAAGTTAGCGACCGGCGCAACCTCCGGCAAGCGATTGCGGCCGCATTGCTCGCAGGCGGCCTGCACCAGCGCCTGCCAGTGCGCGTGGCGCTTGTGCGCGCGCTCGCCCGACAGGCGCACCACCGAGCGGCTGGCCTGCAGCGGCTGGATTGCCGTGACGCCCAGTTCGACCGCCTTTTCGATCAGCCAGTCCATCTTGTCGCCGCCGGCCAGGCCCTGGGCCAGCGTGACACGGAAGGGCGGCTCGGCTTCGGCCGCGTCATGCGCGCCGATGCGCGCCAGCGCGTGGCGCTTGCCCAGCTCGACCAGCGTGGCCGCGTGGCTGCCGCCGCGGCCGTCGAACAGCGTCATGGCGTCGCCCGGCACCAGGCGCAGCACCTGCACGTGGCGCACCACCGGCTCAGGCAGCGGAAAATCGGATTCGGCGGCCAGGACGGTGTCCGTGCCGCCGACGAAGAAGCGTGGTGCCATCAGCTTGCCTGGCCTGCTGCCTGTTCCAGCGGCTTGCCGAAGCCCCAGCGGTAGCCGTCGGGATCTTCAACCATGCAGTAGCGGTCGCCCCAGAACTGGTCGGCCGGCGCCATCAGGCTGACCGCGCCGGCGTCGACCGCGCGCTGGTGCATGGCGTCGACATCGTCGCAATAGACATAGAAGGTCTGCGGGCACTCGACGCCCAGCGAGCGCGGCGTGCGCGCGGTGCTGCCCCAGGCGCCCTCGGGCGCGAACATCACCACCAGTTGGCCCTGGTAGTGCATCTCGGCGTGGGTCGGCACGCCGTTTTCGTCGACCACGTTGCCGGCGGTGAAGCCGAAGGCGCGGCTGTAGAAGTCCAGTGCGGCGCGCCCGTTGGCGACGGTCAGGTAGGGGGTGAGCCAGGGGGTGTTGGCCGGTCTGGTCATGATCGTCTCCTGAGTGCGGGAAACCCGGCGCGGCTGGCGTGCCGCGCGGTGCGAGAGTGCATCTTACGCGTGCCGCGCTACGCTGTCGAAGTGCGGCGCAGCGGTGAAGCTGGCGCTGTCGGGGTGAAGCATCAGGCATGTGAGGGGCCGGATAGTTCCGGTGCCGTGGGCGGGGCCGTGCCAGGCGGCCTGCGGTGATCGCGCGGACTGCGCCGCGGGGGCTGTCCGGGAGTCCGGAAAACCCCCTAGCTTCTGCTAAAATTGCGGTTTTCCTGCCGTCACCGTCAGGCTCACGCCCGCTCACGTCCAAGACCGCCCGCATGTCCGCCCTTGCCCATCCCGCCACAAGCCCTTTTGCTTCCCAGCCCGCCAAGCTGATGGCCGACGCCATCCGCGTGCTTGCCATGGACGCCGTCCAGCAGGCCAATTCCGGCCACCCCGGTGCACCGATGGGCATGGCAGACATCGCCGTGGCGCTGTGGGGCCGGCACCTGAAGCACAACCCGGGCAACCCCCAGTGGGCCGACCGCGACCGCTTCGTGCTGTCCAACGGCCACGGCTCGATGCTGATCTATTCGCTCTTGCACCTGACCGGCTATGAACTGCCGGTGGAAGAGCTGAAGAATTTCCGCCAGCTGCACAGCAAGACCGCCGGCCACCCGGAATACGGCATCACCCCGGGCGTGGAAACCACCACCGGCCCGCTCGGCCAGGGCATCACCAACGCAGTCGGCATGGCGCTGGCCGAACGCCTGCTGGGTGAAGAATTCAACCGCCCCGGCTACGACATCGTCAACCACCACACCTATGTGTTCCTGGGCGACGGCTGCCTGATGGAAGGCATCAGCCACGAGGCCTGCTCGCTGGCCGGCACGCTGAAGCTGAACAAGCTGATTGCGCTGTGGGACGACAACGGCATCTCGATCGACGGCGACGTGGTGCACTGGTTCAATGACGATACCCCGAAGCGGTTCGAGGCCTACGGCTGGAACGTGATCCGCGGCATCGACGGCCATGACGTGACCGCCGTCGACATGGCGATCTCGCAGGCCAAGGCCAGCGACAAGCCGACCCTGATCTGCTGCCGCACCAAGATCGGCAAGGGCGCCCCGAACAAGGAAGGCGGCCACGACGTGCACGGCGCCCCGCTGGGCGGCGCCGAAGTGCTGGCCACGCGCGAGGCGCTGGGCTGGGCCCACGCCCCGTTCGAAGTGCCGGCCGAGGTTTACGACGCCTGGGACGCCAAGGCCAACGGCCAGGCGCTGGAGCGTGCCTGGAACGCTCTGTTCGATGCCTACGCAGAGCGCCACCCGTATGAGGCCGGAGAGTTCCGCCGCCGCATGAAGGGCGAACTGCCGGGTTCGTTCGACGCCGCAGTTGAGGCCTTTATCGCCAAGTGCGAGGAAAAGGCCGAGACCATCGCCACCCGCAAGGCCAGCCAGAACACCATCGAGGCCTTCGGCCCGGTGCTGCCCGAGTTCCTCGGCGGTTCGGCCGACCTGACCGGCTCGAACCTGACCAACTGGTCGGGCAGCCAGGCCGTGCGCGTGGATGCCTGGGGCAACCATATCAACTACGGCGTGCGCGAGTTCGGCATGAGCGCCGTCATGAACGGCATCACGCTGCACGGCGGCTACATCCCCTACGGCGCCACCTTCCTGACCTTCTCGGACTACAGCCGCAATGCGCTGCGCATGGCGGCGCTGATGAAGATCCGCTCGCTGTTCGTGTTCACCCATGACTCGATCGGCCTGGGCGAAGACGGCCCGACCCACCAGTCGATCGAGCACGTTGCCAGCCTGCGCCTGATCCCGAACATGGATGTCTGGCGCACCGCCGACACCACCGAGACCGCCGTGGCCTGGGCCGAGGCGATCCGCCGCGAGAACGGCCCGAGCTGCCTGATCTTCAGCCGCCAGAACCTGCCGTTCCAGCGCCGCGACGACGTCACGCGCGCCAATATCGCGCGCGGCGGCTACGTGCTGCGCGACAGCGTGAACCCGAAGACCAACCGTCCGGACGCCGTGATTCTGGCTACCGGCTCGGAAGTCGGCCTGGCCGTCGGCGCCGCCGATGCACTGGCCGCCGAAGGCGTGCACGTGCGCGTGGTGTCGATTCCCGCGACCACCGTGTTCGACAAGCAGGACACCGCCTACAAGGCCAGCGTGCTGCCGGCCGGCGTGCCGCGCGTGGCGGTCGAGGCGGGCGTGACGGACTTCTGGTGGAAGTACCAGGTCCAGGCGGTGGTGGGCATTGACACCTTCGGTGAGTCGGCCCCGGCCGGCGTGCTGTTCAAGCACTTCGGCTTTACCGTCGACAACGTTGTCCGAACGGTAAAGGACACCCTTATCTAAGCATCCGGGCGCTGGAGCCGCGTGGTGCGCCGCGCGGCCCGTGCGGCGCCCACCGGTTTCAATCGATCCTCAGGAGAGACAGTCATGACCATCAAGATCGGCATCAACGGCTTCGGCCGCATCGGACGCATGGTGTTCCGCGCCGCAGTCGCCAACTTCAAGGACATCGAAGTCGTTGGCATCAACGACCTGCTGGAGCCCGACTACCTGGCATACATGCTGAAGTACGACTCGGTGCATGGCCGCTTCGACGGCGAAGTGTCGGTCGACGGCAACACCCTGGTCGTCAACGGCAAGAAGATTCGCCTGACCGCGGTCAAGGATCCGGCCGAACTGAAGTGGGGCGAGATCGGCGCCGATGTGGTGGTCGAATCGACCGGCATCTTCCTGACCAAGGAAGGCGCGCAGAAGCACCTCGACGCGGGCGCCAAGAAGGTGATCATGTCGGCCCCGTCCAAGGACGACACCCCGATGTTCGTGTACGGCGTGAACCACGAGTCGTACAAGGGCGAGGCGATCATCTCCAACGCCAGCTGCACCACCAACTGCCTGGCACCGGTGGCCAAGGTGCTGAACGACAAGTGGGGCATCAAGCGCGGCCTGATGACCACCGTGCACGCTGCCACCGCCACCCAGAAGACCGTTGACGGCCCGTCCAACAAGGACTGGCGCGGCGGCCGCGGCATCCTGGAAAACATCATCCCGTCGTCGACCGGCGCCGCCAAGGCCGTGGGCGTGGTGATTCCGCAGCTGAACAAGAAGCTGACCGGCATGTCGTTCCGCGTGCCGACCTCGGACGTGTCCGTGGTCGACCTGACCGTCGAGCTGGAAAAGTCGGCGACGTACGAAGAAATCTGCGCCGAGATGAAGGCCCAGAGCCAGGGCGCGCTCAAGGGTGTGCTGGGCTACACCGAAGACAAGGTCGTCGCCACCGACTTCCGCGGCGATGCCCGCACCTCGATCTTCGACGCCGAAGCCGGCATCGCGCTGGACGGCACCTTTATCAAGGTCGTGAGCTGGTACGACAACGAGTGGGGCTACTCGAACAAGGTGCTGGAAATGGTCCGCGTCGCGGCCAAGTAATCCGGCAGCTTCCGCAGTAAAGGAAAACGCGCCTTCGGGCGCGTTTTTCATTTTCCGGCGCTGTGATCAGCCAGCTGGGCGGGGCGCCAGTGGGCGCGCGTCGATTGCGTCGCCGTCCACCAGGAAATGGCCGCCAGCCACATGGTGGATGGTGCGCAGCGCATCATGGCCGTCGAAATGCCAGCGCCCGTTGCTGAACACGCGCGAGTCCGCATGAGCGGCCACGACTTCGCCAAGGAACAGGTCGTAGGTCTGCTGCGTGGCCGGCTCTGGCAGCAGCCGGCATTCCAGCCAGGCCGCGCAGCCCTCCAGCAGCGGCGCGCCCACCGCCGTGCCGGCAAAGGTGCCAAGGTCGTAGGCGTCGAACTTGTCGGTGCCTTCCTGCTCCATCAGCGCCAGGCCCGAGCTGGAGCCCAGTGCCTCGGTCAGGTCGACCTGGCTGACGGTGGGAACCTGCAACACGAACTCGCCGCTGTCTTCCAGCAGGCGCCGGGTCCAGGTGCTCTTGTCCAGCACCACTGCCACCTTGGGCGGGGCGAAGTCGAGCGGCATGGCCCAGGCGGCGGCCATGATATTGCGCTTGCCGCCGGCGGCGGCGCTGACCAGCACAGTGGGGCCGTGGTTCAGCAAGCGGTAGGCTTTCGGGAGTGATACGGGCAGGCGGAAATGTTCAGGCATGATGGCCGGGATCGAGCCGTCAGAAAAGAATGATAAAAATGGGAACGGCGGACCCACTATACCCGGATGTACGAGTGCATGTTGCGGCGCGGGAAATGTTCACATATGCGGTCAATTGTGGAAAAAGAGCGCAATTTTTCAGAAATATGGCGTAGACGGCCATTTCAGAAATGCCGAATTTGCTTTCCGAGCTTGTTTTTTCCTCTTACACTATTAAGACGCCGTTGAAATCTGATGTGCAGCCAGTGCAAGTGGTGGGGCCATCTAGCTAAGAATAATCTGACCGAGGCCTGATCATGGTGAACGTAGACACGAAGCTTTTAGTGATCTTCACCGAACTACTGAGCAAGCGAAACGCCACTTATGTAGCGGAAAAGATGCATATGACCGCACCGGCCGTATCACACTCGCTGGGCAGGCTGCGTGAAATCTTTGACGATCCGCTTTTCATCCGCGTCCCGCATGGCCTGACGCCAACGCCGCGTGCGCTGGAACTGGGCCCGAAGATCCGCGACATGCTGGACTTGTGGTCGTCGATCAACGAGGGCGATGCCGACAATTTTGATCCGGCCATTGCCACCGGCACGCTGAGCATCGGCTTCGCTGCTGAACTGGGCGACACGGTATTCAACCGTTTTGTGCTGCGTATCAAGCAGCTGGCGCCGGACCTGCATATCAAGCTGGTCGAGTCCCATTCGTGGGAAACGGACGTCGCCTCGATGCGTGCCAATGAACTTGACCTGGCCTTTTCGCCGTTCCCGACACGCCACCCGGAAATCGTCGAGGAAATGGTGACGTCGCTGAACCTGTGGGTTTGCGCGCGCAAGAGCCATCCGGTGCTCAAGAACCACTGCTCGCTGGAGCAATACCTGGATTGCGGCCATATCTTCATGGCGCATTCCGGCGGCTCCGGCCGCCCGGCGCCGTCGCTGATTCCGCTCGACTACGCGCTGCAGCAGCGCGGGCTCAAGCGCAATGCGACGCTGACGGTACATTCATGGCGTGCCCAGGCCGAACTGGCCTCGCAGACCGACATGATTTTCACCGTCAATGCGCTGACCAAGGACATGGCCTGCGAGACCTATGGCCTGAAGGCCTTCCCGCTGCCGTCGGAACTGAACACCACGCTCGGCCTGAACATGTTCTGGCACCGCAGCCGCAACACCCATCCGATGCTGGTGTGGGCGCGCAACCTGTTCCGCCAGGTGGTGGGCGAGTTTGTCGGACTGCCGCCGGCACGCCCGGCACGGGTGGTCACCGAACAGGACCTGCAAGACCTGCAGGCACCCTGAGCAGCATCCTGCGGCGAGCAGCCCAAACAAAAAACCGGCGCCAGGCGCCGGTTTTTTGTTGCCCGTCTGCGCTCCGCGGTGGAGCGTGCAGGCTTATCGTTTGGGTCTGTGGGGACAGTCTGTTTTGGTGCAATTGCCGTACAGCGACAGTGCATGTTCCTGCAGCGTAAAGCCGCGCTCGCGCGCGATGCTTTGCTGGCGGTGCTCGATTTCAGAGTCGAAGAACTCCTCGACGCGGCCGCAGTCGAGGCACACCAGGTGGTCATGGTGCTTGCCTTCGTTGAGTTCGAAAATCGCCTTGCCGGATTCAAAGTTGTTGCGCGAGAGCAGGCCCGCCTGCTCGAACTGGGTCAGCACGCGGTAGACGGTGGCCAGGCCGATGTCCATATGCTCGTTCAGCAGGATACGGTAGACGTCTTCCGCGCTCAGGTGCCGCTGCTCACTGGTCTGAAAAATTTCAAGAATCTTCAGCCTGGGCACGGTCGCCTTCAGGCCGATGTTCTTGAGGTCCGCCGGACTCGGCATGTGGGTGACTCCCTAGAGTACAATGACTGGATAGTTGAATCATAAGGGTTTTGGCAGCAAAAGTCGCTCGCGGTAGTGATGTCCCAGGTCGACGTCACGCGCCCGGCACGGTTGCCGTCCCATGTGGTTGTCGCGGCAGGCGCAACAGGCGTGTGTGGTGCAATCGGCGCATATTGCGCCGTTTTTGTGCCCGCTTTGCGGTACCGTGCCGCGGTACTTTTCTTTCCCTCCCGGAAGCGAGATACATGCGTTCTATCCGTTCGTCCGCCATGCGCCCGACGCTGGTTGTCCCCCTGCTGGCCGCGGCCCTGCTGGCCGGCGCCTGCTCAGCCTACGATTCCACCTCGCGCAAGGTAGCCAACGCCATCACGCCGTACCGGATCAACATCGTGCAGGGCAATTTCGTCTCGCGCGAGGCCGTATCGCAACTGCGCGAAGGCATGACGCGCGACCAGGTCAAGTTCCTGCTCGGCACGCCGCTGCTGAATGACGTGTTCCACGCCAACCGCTGGGACTATGTGTTCTCGTTCCGCCGCGGCAATACCCCGGTGGTGCAGCAGCGCCGCTTCACGGTGTTTTTCGAAGGCGACCGGCTGGTCAAGTTCAGTGGCGATGAACTGCCGTCCGAGTATGAGCTGATTGCCGAGATCGACGGCATGAAAAAGGCGCTGAAGGACCAGACGCCGGGCAAGATCTCCACCGGCGCGACAGCCGCCGCGGCCGCCCCGGCCGAAGCGCAGACCACGGTGGAGAACTTTGTGCCGCGGCAGGCGCAGCAGCCGGAGGCGGCACCCGCCCCTGCGGCATCGCCGGCCGCTCCCACCGAGGCAGCGGCGCCGGCCCAGGCCCCCAAACCGGCCGCCAACTGATCGGCCGCACGGCGCGCCGGCAGCGGCGCGCCACCAGTTTTCCGGGCCGGTCAGGCATGGCCGGCTCGATCACTTTCCGCGCATTGCGCATATTCCGCTGAGCCAGACACCATGAACATCGCCATTGCAGGCGCATCGGGCCGCATGGGCCGCATGCTGATCGAACAAGTGCTGAACACCGAGGGCGTGAGCCTCGCGGGCGCGCTCGACGTGCCGGGCTCGCCGGCGCTGGGACAGGATGCGGGCCTGCTGCTGGGCCGGCAGACCGGTGTGGCGATCAGTTCCGATGTGGAAGCGGTGCTGGCCGGCGCGGACTGCCTGATCGATTTCACCCGTCCCGAAGGCACGCTGGCCCACGTGGCCGCGGCGAAGAAGCTGGGCGTGAAGATGGTGATCGGCACCACTGGCTTCGACGAGGCCGGCAAGGCCGCGCTGGCCGAGGCCGCCAGGTCGATCGGGATCGTCTTCGCCGCCAACTTCAGCGTCGGTGTCAACGCCACCTTCAAGCTGCTGGAAGTGGCCGCCAGGCTGCTGTCGACTGGCTATGATATCGAAGTGATCGAGGCGCATCACCGCTTTAAGGTCGATGCCCCGTCGGGCACCGCGCTGAAGATGGGTGAAGTGATTGCCGATGCGCTTGGCCGCGACCTCAAGACCTGTGCCGTCTATGCCCGCGAAGGCCACACCGGCGAGCGCGATCCCAACTCGATCGGTTTTGCCACCGTGCGCGGCGGCGATATCGTCGGCGACCACACCGTGATGTTCGCCGGCATCGGCGAGCGCATCGAGATCAGCCACAAGTCTTCCAGCCGCCAGTCGTATGCCGACGGTGCCGTGCGCGCCGCCCGTTTCCTCGCCGACAAGCCCAACGGCCTGTTCGACATGCAGGACGTGCTGGGCCTGAAGTAAGGCGCCGCGGGGCGCGCAGGGCCGAAACTGGCCTGCCGCCACGGTTATAATCGTCTTCTTTCGCATTGCACGCCCGGCGGGGGCCCCCC
>NZ_JBYSZW010000034.1:0-33270 GCF_058787575.1 Cupriavidus sp. FW305-3-2-15-C-LB2 | reverse complement strand
GCGCAAGCGGCGCGCCCGCTGCTCTCATTCCAACGATTCCCCCGGATGCCGGCAGGCCAGTTGCCGCGCAAACGTTGTCCTGACTGCTGTCCCGACCATGCAAGACAAATACCTTCCTTCCGCCGTTGAACAAGCCGCCCAGCAGCACTGGCAAGCCATCGACGCCTATCGCGTGTCGGAGCATGCGGCCGGGGCCGACGGCAAGGAAAAGCCCAAGTTCTACGCCTGCTCGATGCTGCCGTATCCGTCGGGCAAGCTGCACATGGGCCACGTGCGCAACTACACCATCAACGACGTGATGGCGCGCTACCTGCGCATGAACGGCAACAACGTGCTTATGCCGATGGGCTGGGACGCCTTCGGCATGCCGGCCGAGAACGCCGCGCTGAACAACGGCGTGGCGCCGGCGGCCTGGACCTACGACAACATCGCTTACATGAAGAAGCAGATGCAGTCGATGGGCCTGGCGATCGACTGGTCGCGCGAGGTCGCCACCTGCAGCCCGGACTACTACCGCTGGAACCAGTGGCTGTTCCTGAAGATGCTGGAAAAGGGCATCGCCTACCGCAAGACCGGCACTGTCAACTGGGATCCGGTCGACCAGACCGTGCTGGCCAACGAGCAGGTCATCGACGGCCGCGGCTGGCGCTCCGGCGCGGTGGTGGAAAAGCGCGAGATCCCGATGTACTACCTGCGCATCACCGAGTATGCGGAGGAACTGCTGGGCGACCTGGACCAGCTGGGCTGGCCCGAGCGCGTCAAGGTGATGCAGCAGAACTGGATCGGCAAGAGCGTGGGCGTGCGCTTTGCGTTCCCGCACGACATCCCCGGCGAGGACGGCAAGCCGATCAATGACGGCAAGCTGTACGTGTTCACCACGCGCGCCGACACCATCATGGGCGTGACCTTCTGCGCGGTCGCCGCCGAGCACCCGCTGGCCACCCATGCCGCGCTGAACAACCCCGAACTGGCTGCCTTTATCGACGAATGCAAGCACGGCTCGGTCATGGAAGCCGACATGGCGACCATGGAGAAGAAGGGCATGCCGACCGGCCTGCAAGTGGTGCACCCGCTGACCGGCGAGAAGGTCGACGTGTGGGTCGGCAACTACGTGCTGATGAGCTACGGCGACGGCGCCGTGATGGGCGTGCCCGCGCACGACGAGCGCGACTTCGCCTTCGCGCTCAAGTACAAGCTGCCGATCAGGCAAGTCATTGACGTGAAGGGCCAGCCGTACTCGACCGAAGCCTGGCAGGAATGGTACGGCGACAAGGAGCAGGGCACCTGCATCCACAGCGGCAAGTACGATGGCCTCGGCTACCAGGCCGCGGTCGAAGCCATTGCCGCCGACCTGGGCGCCAAGGGCCTGGGTGAGAAGAAGGTGACCTGGCGCCTGCGCGACTGGGGCATCTCGCGCCAGCGCTACTGGGGCACGCCGATCCCGCTGATCCACTGCGACAGCTGCGGCGTGGTGCCGGTCCCTGAGAAAGACCTGCCGGTGGTGCTGCCCGAAGACCTGGTGCCGGACGGCACCGGCAACCCGCTGGCCAAGGATGCGCGCTTCCTGCAGTGCACCTGCCCGTCGTGCGGCAAGCCGGCGCGCCGCGAGACCGACACGATGGATACCTTCATCGACTCGTGCTGGTACTACATGCGCTATACCTGCCCGGATGCGGCCACCATGGTCGATGCGCGCAACGATTACTGGATGCCGATGGACCAGTACATCGGCGGCATCGAGCACGCGATCCTGCACCTGCTGTACGCACGCTTCTGGACCAAGGTCATGCGCGACCTGGGCCTGGTCAAGTTCGACGAGCCCTTCACCAACCTGCTGACGCAGGGCATGGTGCTCAACGAGACCTACTACCGTGAAGACGCGTCGGGCAAGAAGCACTGGTACAACCCGGCCGAGGTCGACCTGCGCACCGACGAGCGCGGCCGCCCGGTAGGCGCCACGCTGATCGCCGACGGCCAGCCGGTGGTGATCGGCGGCGTCGAGAAGATGTCGAAGTCCAAGAACAACGGCATCGATCCGCAGGCGCTGATCGACCAGTACGGCGCCGACACCGCGCGCCTGTTCGTGATGTTCGCCGCGCCGCCGGAGCAGCAGCTTGAGTGGAGCGGCTCGGGCGTCGAGGGCGCCTCGCGCTTCCTGCGCCGCGTGTGGAACTACGGCTATGCCAATGCCGCGGCCATCCGCGACGGCGCCGGCGGCAAGCCGACTGCCGATGACGCCGACCTGCGCCGCGAGATCCACGGCGTGCTCAAGCAGGCCAACTACGACTACCAGCGCATCCAGTACAACACCGTGGTGTCCGCCACGATGAAGATGCTGAACGCGCTGGACGACGCCAAGACCGCTTCGCCGGCCGCGCGCCGCGAGTGTTTCGGCATCCTGCTGCGCGTGCTGTACCCGGTGGTGCCGCACGTCACCCACGGCCTGTGGGACCAGCTGGGCTACGCCGCCGAAGCCGGCGACCTGCTCGACGCGCCGTGGCCGCAGGTCGATGAAGCCGCGCTGGTGCGCAGCGAGATCGAACTGGTGCTGCAGATCAACGGCAAGGTGCGCGGCAGCATCACCGTGCCCGCCGAAGCCGACCGCGCCGCGATCGAGGCAACCGCCGCCGCCAGCGAGACCGTGGCCAAGTTTGCCGAGGGCAAGGCGCCGAAGAAGATCGTGGTGGTACCCGGCCGCCTGGTCAACGTGGTGTTGTAAGCTGGCCCCGGAACCTGACAAGGAATCGCCAAGAATGAAGCGACTGAACATGGGGCGCCGCAAGGTGCTCGCGGCAATGCTGGCAGTGCCGGCAACGGGCCTGCTGGCCGCTTGCGGCTTCCACATGCGCGGCAACGCGGATTTCGCCTTCAAGCGGCTCTATATCGGGATTCCGGCCAATTCGCTGATGGGCGCGGACCTGCGCCGCGCCATCCGCGGCGGTTCCGACACCCAGGTGGTGGCCGACCAGAAAGAGGCCGACGCCCTGCTGGACGTGCTGCAGGACACCCGCACCAAGTCGATCCTGTCGATCACGACCGAGGGCGTGGTGCGTGAATACCGCCTGACGCAGCGTTTCACCTTCCGCCTGCGCGACCCCGCCGGCAATGAACTGATCGCGCCGTCGCAGCTGGTGCTGACCCGCGACCTGACCTACAACGAAGCCAACACGCTGGCCAAGGACTACGAAGAGCAGCAGCTGTACCGCGACATGCAGCGCGATATCGTGCAGCAGCTGATGCGCCGGCTGGCCGCCGTCAAGGCCATCTGATCACGGCATGCAGCTCAAGCTCGACGGGCTCGACGCGCACCTGAGGCAGGCCAAGGCCAAGGGCCTGGCACCGCTGTACGTGGTACATGGCGACGAACACCTGCTGGTGCTGGAAGCCGTCGACCGCCTGCGCGCCGCGGCGCGCGAAGCCGGCTTCTCCGAGCGCGACGTGCTGGTGGCCGAGCGCGGCTTCCACTGGGGCCAGCTGGTCGAGGCGCAGCAGTCGATGTCGCTCTTTGGCGACCGCAAGATCGTTGAACTCCGCATCCCGTCGGGCAAGCCCGGCAAGGACGGCGGCGAGGCGCTGCGCGCCGTGGCCGCCCAGCCGTCGCCCGACGTGGTGCTGCTGGTGACGCTGCCGCGGCTGGATTTTGCCGCGTCCAAGTCGGCCTGGTTCCAGGCGCTGGAAGGCGCCGGCGTGTCGATCAAGGTCGACTCCGTGGACCGCACCCGGCTGCCGGCCTGGGTCGGCGAGCGGCTGTCGCTGCAGCAGCAGCGTGTCGAGGGCGGCGAGCCGGGCCGGCGTGCGCTGCAGTTCATCGCCGACAAGGTCGAGGGCAACCTGCTGGCGGCGCACCAGGAAATCCAGAAGCTGGGGCTGCTGTACCCGCCCGGCGAGCTCACCTTCGACCAGGTGCACGATGCGGTGCTGAATGTGGCCCGCTATGACGTGTTCAAGCTGTCTGAATCGATGCTCTCCGGCGACGTGCCGCGGCTGGTGCGCATGCTCGAAGGGCTGCGCGGCGAGGGCGAGGCCACGGTGCTGGTGCTGTGGGCGCTGACCGAGGAAATTCGCGTATTATCCAAGGTCCGGCAAGGGCTGGCGGCCGGCAAGCCGGCGGGTGTGCTGATGCGCGAGCTGCGCGTCTGGGGCCCGCGCGAGCGGCTGGTGCCGCAGGCCGCGCAGCGCCTGGCGCAGCCAAGGCTGGAAGCGGCGCTGGCGCTGGCGGCGCGGCTGGACCGCCAGGTCAAGGGCCTGTCGGACCTGCCGCCACCGGGCGGCAGCCCGCTGCCGGCGGAACCATGGGACGGGCTGCAGCAGCTTGCCCTGATGATCGCGCGCTGAACGCGCAACTCCACAGGTTTGCTTCCCCCGCCGCGTGCGGCGGGGGGACGGAAAACACACTGACGGCCACCACCCCAGGGCCACTGACATGAACGAGCTCGACCTCAATCAATACATGGACCGCGTCGGCCGCCAGGCCCGCGCCGCGTCGCGCGCCATGGCGCGTGCCTCCACGGCCGACAAGAACCGCGCGCTGCTGACCATCGCCGCGGCCATCCGCCGCGATGCCGACAAGCTCAAGGCGGTCAACGCGCGTGACGTTGAACGCGCCCGCGCCAACGGCCAGGACGCCGCCTTCATCGACCGCCTGACGCTGTCGGACAAGGCCATCGCCACCATGGCCGCGGGCCTGGAGCAGATCGCCGCGCTGGCCGACCCGATCGGCGAGATCTCGAACATGAAGTTCCGCCCGACCGGCATCCAGGTCGGCCAGATGCGCGTGCCGCTGGGCGTGATCGGCATCATCTACGAGTCGCGCCCGAACGTGACCATCGACGCCGCGGCGCTGTGCCTGAAGTCGGGCAACGCCACCATCCTGCGCGGCGGCTCCGAAGCAATCGAATCCAACACCGCGCTGGCGGCGCTGGTGGCCGAGGGCCTGTCCGCGGCCGGCCTGCCGTCCGAGGCGGTGCAGGTGATCGAGACCACTGACCGCGCTGCCGTGGGCCGGCTGATCACCATGACCGAATACGTCGACGTGATCGTGCCGCGCGGCGGCAAGAGCCTGATCGCGCGGCTGATGGAAGAAGCGCGCGTGCCGATGATCAAGCACCTGGACGGCATCTGCCACGTCTATATCGACGCCGATGCCGACCTGGACAAGGCCGTGCGCGTCTGCGACAACGCCAAGACGCAGCGCTATGCGCCGTGCAACACCATGGAGACGCTGCTGGTGTCGCAGGACATCGCCGCCGCCGCGCTGCCGCCGCTGTGCCGCATCTACCAGGAGAAGGGCGTCGAGCTGCGCGTGTGTCCGGCCACCCGCGCCACGCTGGAAGCCGCCGGCTTTACCGGCCTGGTCGATGCCGCCGAGGAAGACTGGCGCCTGGAATACCTGGCGCCGATCCTCGCCATCAAGACCGTGGCCGGACTCGACGACGCCATCGCCCATATCAACGAATACGGTTCGCACCATACCGATTCGATCATCACCGAGAACTACTCGGCGGGCATGCGCTTTATCCGCGAGGTCGATTCGGCCAGCGTGATGATCAATGCCTCGACCCGCTTTGCCGATGGCTTCGAGTATGGCCTGGGCGCGGAGATCGGCATCTCCAACGACAAGCTGCATGCACGCGGCCCGGTCGGGCTGGAAGGGCTGACCTCGCTGAAGTACGTGGTATTCGGGCACGGCGAGATCCGCACCTGACGCTCGCGCGCCAACAACAATAACAATCGTTCTCGAACGTCTCTCTGCCGATGCTCTGGGTCAAAGCGCTGCATATCGTCTTCGTGGTCTCGTGGTTCGCCGGCCTGTTCTACCTGCCGCGCATCTTCGTCAACCTGGCGCTGGAAACCGACGCCGCCAGCACGCAGCGCCTGTTGCTGATGGCGCGCAAGCTGTTCCGCTTCATGACCATGCTGGCGGTGCCGGCGGTGGTGTTCGGTCTGTGGCTGTACCTGGGCTACGGCATCGGCCGCGGCGCGGGGCAGGGCTGGATGCACGCCAAGCTGGCGCTGGTGCTGGTGCTGATCGGCTACCACCATGGCTGCGGCGTGTTGCTGCGCAAGTTCGAGGCGGGGCGCAATACGCGCTCGCACAAGTTTTATCGCTGGTTCAATGAGCTGCCGGTGCTGGTGCTGCTGGCGGTGGTGATCCTGGTGGTCGTCAAGCCGTTCTGAGCCTGGCGCCCGGTCTGTTGTTGCCAATCCTGTAGCGGAACCGAAATGAGCAAGCTGGTTGACTATTACCTGACGCCGCAGTCGCCGTACGTCTACCTGGGCCATGCGCGCTTTGCCGCCATCGCCGAGCGCCATGGCGCGCAGGTGAACCTGAAGCCGTGCGACCTGGGCAAGGTGTTTTCCGTCTCCGGCGGGCTGCCGCTGTCGCAGCGCCCGCCCCAGCGCCAGGCCTACCGCCTGGTGGAGCTGGCGCGCTGGAGCGACTTCCTGGGCCTGCCGCTGCATCTGCAGCCGACGTTCTTCCCGGTATCGGGCGACGCGGCCAGCAAGCTGATCATCGCGGCGCAGCTGGCGCACGGCACCGCCCGCGCGATGCAGCTGACCGGCGCCATCGGCGCGGCAGTGTGGGCGCAGCAGCGCAATATCGCCGATGCCGCCACGCTGGCGCAGATTGCCGACGAGGCCGGCCTGGACGGCGCCAGCCTGCTCAGGGCCAGCGAGGCGCAGTCGGTGCAGGCCGCCTATGCGCAGAACACCCAGGACGCGATTTCGGCCGGCGTGTTCGGCGCGCCGTGGTACGTCCATGACGGCCAGCCCTTCTGGGGCCAGGACCGGCTGGATTTCCTCGAGCGCGCCCTGGCGGCGGCTTGAGCTAAGCTTCGGATAGATCCCCGTCCGCTACGGCGGACGTTTTTGTTTGCAGGAAACCCAACACATGACCCAAGCCTTCTTTGCCCCTTGCCCGCGCGGCCTGGAGAGCGCGCTCGCCGAAGAACTGCGCGAGATCGCCGCGATGCCGGGCATGGCCGCGCTGGCGCCGTTCACGGTGCACCAGGAGGTGCCGGGCGGCGTCAATTTCTCGGGCGAGATGGCCGCCGCCTATGCGGTCAACCTGCATTCGCGCATTGCCAGCCGGGTGCTGATGCGCGTGGCCGCGCGCGGCTACCGGCATGAAGACGACATCTATACGCTGGCACGCGGCGTGCGCTGGGAGCAGTGGTTTTCGCCCGATGAATCGCTGCGCGTGGACATCACCTCGCACAAGTCGCCGCTGCGCAGCCTGAATTTCACCGCGCTGCGGGTCAAGGACGGGGTCTGCGATGCCCTGCGCGAGCGTGTGGGCGCGCGCCCGAGCGTCGATACCGCCAGCCCGGATGTGCGCATCTATGCCCACCTGACCGAGCGTGACTGCACGCTGTACCTCGACACCACCGGCGAGCCCCTGTTCAAGCGCGGCTGGCGCACCGAGAAGGGCGAGGCGCCGCTGAAGGAAAACCTGGCCGCCGGCATCCTGCGCCTGGCGGGCTGGGTGCCGGGCCAGACCTTCCGGCCCTTCTACGACCCGATGTGCGGCAGCGGCACCTTCCTGATCGAGGCCGCGCAGGTGGCGCTGGGTATCGCGCCGGGCGGCAGCCGCAGCTTTGCCTTCGAATGGCTCAAGGGCATGGACACCAAGGCCTGGCAGAAGCTGAAGTCGGACGCGCAGCGCGCCCGCATGCTGGCCTCGGCCGATGAGCTGCAGGTGGTGGGTTCGGACATCTCCACCGACATGCTGGCGATCACGCGCGCCAACTGGGAGCGTGCCGGCCTGCCGGGCGAGGCGCGCACCAAGCAGGTGGATGCGCGCTTCGTGCAGCCGCCTTTTGATGAGCCGGGTTTGCTGTTGATGAATCCCCCGTACGGCGAGCGCATCGCGGTGCGCGGCCAGCGCCGCCTGCCAGAGGAAGAGATGCCGCGCGACGAGGTGGAGGAGGCCGCCGCCAACCAGTTCGCCAGTGCCTTCGCCACCACGCTCAAGCAGCATTTCGCGGGCTGGCAGGCGTGGGTGTTTACCGGCGACATGGGCTTCCCGCGCCGGCTGCGGCTCAAGGAGTCGCGCCGCACGCCGCTCTACAACGGCAATATCGAATGCCGGCTGTTCCGCTTCGACATGGTGCGCGGCGCCAACCGGGCGCCGCAGGCTGACTGACGGCGCCGGGCCGCCGGGTCAGGGGCGCTTGCGCCCCGTCAGTGCGTCGGGATTGCGGCTGAAGTCCGCCAGGAAGCCCTGCAGGCTGACCACCGGCTCCTGCAGCAGGTGGCGCGGCAGGTCGAACAGCGCGTAAATGAATTCTTCATTGCCTTCGCAGCGCTCGGCCGGCAGGCAGTATTGTTCCCAGTCCACGCACGCCGGCGTGTACATGCCGTTGCCGGGCCAGAAGAACGGCACCAGCCGGCCTTCGCGCAGGCCTTCGATCAGTGCCGCCGGGGCATCGTAGGCCTCGGCCGATTCCACCTGGCTCATCAGCCCGGCGCGGGTCTCGATCACCATCAGCGTGGCGTGGCCCTGCGCGGTCAGCAGCAGGATGCCGGCCGGGTTGGGGTACAGGTAGTACTCGACAAAGCCATAGCGCGCGATCAGCTGGCGCACGCGCTCGGTGATGGCCGGATCGGACAGGAACGAAAAGGAATGCCGCGTCAGCAGCTCGCGCAGCGTCCGCGACAGCGTGGCAAAGTACGCCTGCTGCATGGCCTCGATTTCCTGGTCCAGCCGCTCGACCATATTGCTTTCATGCTTCTTCACGTAGCGGTCGATCAGCCCGTGGTTGAAGCCCTGCACGGCGATGCTCTCGTCGGCGGTGCCGGTCAGCAGGATGGTCTTGCAGGGCAGGTCCTGCAGCGCCTGGCAGAATTCCAGCCCGTCCATCTGCGGCATCGAATAGTCGACCACCACCACGCCCGGCTGCAGGAAGCGCTTGAAATCGTGGATCTGGCGGTAGATGCGGTCGATGTCGAGCTGCACGGTGCGCCGCTCGGTCAGGAAGGTGAGGTCGTCGTGCGTCACGCGCACCGGCAGGAAGCCCGGGAAGCGGGTGGCATAGGCCTCGCGGATCCATTGCAGCGCTTCACGCGGGTCGGTGAAGGTGATCACCGCGCGCGAGGCATCCATCTGGAACGCCAGGCTGTCGATGAACGACTTGCTGTCATCGACCAGGACGGTCAGGACCGGGTGATGGAAGACCGACAGGTTCCTGTCGTGCGGGTTGAAGGTCATGGAGCGGCGGGCAGGGGTTCGGCGCAGTGGTTCGGCACGGGCGTGGCGCAAGCGGCAAGCCAGTGTGCGCATTCGCAGGCCAGTATAGCGCGCCACGGCTGCCTTGCAAGGCACGCCTTGCAGCCAGGGCCGGCGGCGGGAGGCGCCCGCGGCAGGGCCGGGATGGCCCGGGCCTGCGCGCGGCGCGCGGACGGCCTTAGTCGACCGCCTTGAACATATCCTCGACCACCTTCTTGGCGTCGCCGAACACCATCATGGTCTTGTCCATGTAGAACAGCTCGTTGTCCAGCCCGGCGTAGCCGGCGGCCATGGAGCGCTTGTTGACGATGATGGTCTTGGCCTTGTAGGCCTCCAGGATCGGCATCCCGGCAATCGGCGACTGGGGGTCGTTCTTGGCCGCCGGGTTGACCACGTCGTTGGCGCCCAGCACCAGCACCACGTCGGCCTGGCCGAACTCGCTGTTGATGTCTTCCATCTCGAAGACCTGGTCGTACGGCACCTCGGCCTCGGCCAGCAGCACGTTCATATGGCCCGGCATGCGGCCTGCCACCGGGTGGATCGCGTACTTCACGGTCACGCCCTTTTCGGCCAGCTTCTCGGTCAGTTCCTTGAGCGCGTGTTGGGCGCGCGCCACGGCCAGGCCATAACCCGGCACGATGATCACGGTCTCGGCGTTGCCCATCAGGAACGCGGCATCGTCGGCGGAACCCGACTTGACCGGGCGCTGCTGCTGGTCGCCGGTTGCCGCCGCCGCGGTCGCGCCGCCGAAACCGCCCAGCAGCACGTTGAAGAACGACCGGTTCATCGCCTTGCACATGATGTACGACAGGATCGCACCGGAGGAGCCCACCAGCGAGCCCGCGATGATCAGCATCGGGTTGTTCAGCGAGAAGCCGATGCCCGCCGCTGCCCAGCCCGAGTACGAGTTCAGCATCGACACCACCACCGGCATGTCGGCGCCGCCGATCGGGATGATGATCAGCACGCCCAGCACGAAGGCGATCGCCAGCATGATCAGGAACGGCAGCCAGTCCTGCGACAGGAAGAAGATGACGCCGAAGCCCACCATTGCCACCGCCAGCAGCAGGTTCAGCCAGTGCTGGCCGGCAAACACCACCGGCGCGCCCTGGAACAGGCGGAACTTGTAGCGCCCGGCCAGCTTGCCGAAGGCGATCACCGAGCCGGAGAACGTAATCGCGCCGACGAAGCAGCCGATGAAGAGCTCGATGCGGTTGCCCAGCGGGATCAGGTGCGAGCCTGCCGGGCTGATGCCGAACGCCGCCGGCTCGGCCACCGCCGCCACGGCGATGAAGACCGCGGCCAGGCCGATCAGCGAGTGCATCGCCGCGACCAGCTCGGGCATCTTGGTCATCTGCACCTTCTTCGCCACGTAGGCGCCGATGCCGCCGCCGACCACGAGCGCGGCGAAGATCAGCGCCAGGCCCGTGCCCACCGACGACTGGGCCGTGCCCGCCGCGAGGAATTCATTCTTCAGCTTGATGATCAGGACCAGCGTGGTCACCACGGCAATGGCCATGCCGATCATGCCGAAGGCATTGCCCTTGCGCGCCGAGGCCGGGTGCGACAGGCCCTTGAGCGCCTGGATAAAGCAGACCGAGGCCACCAGGTAGAGCAGGGTGACAAGGTTCATGCTGACAAGACCGGTCATCACGCACCCTCCCTGGCCAGCGCCGGCTTGGACTCAGGCGCCTTGGCCTTCGGTTCCTTCTTCTTGAACATCTCCAGCATGCGCTGGGTGACCAGGAAGCCGCCGAACACATTGACCGCGGCCAACGCCACCGCCAGCGTGCCCATCACGCGCCCGACCCCGCCTTCGGTCAGGCCCGCGGCGAGCATGGCGCCGACGATGATGATCGCCGAGATCGCATTGGTCACCGCCATCAGGGGCGTATGCAGGGCTGGCGTTACCGTCCAGACCACGTGGTAACCCACGTAGATCGCCAGCACGAAGATGATCAGGTTGATCACCGTGTGGTTCACCATCTCCATCGACTTCTCCTCCGTTGCTTTGAATCCGGGATGCGGCGTTTTACTGAATTCTTATTGCTGCATTGCGGTCAGGGCACGTCAAGGTCCAGTGGCTCAGATCGACCCATTGCGTGCCCCCTCTCCCGCTTGCGGGAGACGGTTGGGGAGAGGGCAGGCTTGCCCACGAAGTCAGGCCGGCGGTATGCCAGCGCCTGCCCTCTCCCCCTGCCCCTCTCCCGCAGGCGGGAGAGGGGAGCAAACCCTCAGAACTTCTTGATTTCCTTGATGCCGTTCTTCTCGTTCACCAGGATGACCTTGGGCTTGTAGGCGGCGATTTCCTCGTCGCTCATCGGCGCGTAGGTGCAGATGATCAGCTGGTCGCCCAGGTGCGCGCGGCGGGCCGCGGCGCCGTTCAGCGAGATCTCGCCGCTGCCGCGCTCGCCCTTGATGATGTAGGTGGAGAAGCGCTCGCCGTTGTTCACGTTGTACAGCTCGATCTTCTCGAACTCCTTCATGTCGGCAGCGTCCAGCAGGTCCTGGTCGATGCCGCACGAACCCTCGTAGTTGAGGTCCGCCTGCGTCACGGTGACGCGGTGGAGCTTGGCGCGGAGCATGATGCGTTGCATGGGTGATACGTCCTTATATTTGATGCAAAAGCAGTGGGCGCATGGCGCCCGTGGAAATTACGCCGCCTCGCGCACGACCTTGCCGTCCCTGCACATCAGGCAGGCCGCGACGATGTCGTCTTCAAGGTTCAGCGTGAACTGGCCGTCCTTGTCGACGACCAGCTTGAGGAAGTCCAGCACGTTGCGGGCATAGAGCGCCGAGGCGTCGGCCGCGACCATGCTGGCCAGGTTGGTGTGGCCGATGATGATGACGCCGTTGTGGTTGACCACTTCGTCGGCCACCGTCAGCGGGCAGTTGCCGCCCTGTGCCGCGGCCAGGTCCACCACCACCGAGCCGGGTTTCATCTGCGCCACGGTGGCTTCCTGCAGCAGCACCGGTGCCTTGCGGCCCGGGATCAGTGCGGTGGTGATGACGATGTCGGCCTGGACCGCGCGCTGGTGCACCAGCTCGGCCTGGCGCTTCATCCAGTCCGGCGGCATCGGGCGGGCATAGCCGCCCACGCCCTGGGCGATCTCGCGCTCTTCATCGGTGAGGAAGGGCACGTCGAGGAACTTGGCGCCGAGCGATTCGATCTGCTCCTTGACCGCGGGGCGCACATCGGAGGCCTCGATCACCGCGCCCAGCCGCTTGGCCGTGGCGATGGCCTGCAGGCCGGCGACGCCCGCGCCCAGGATCAGCACGCGCGCGGCCTTGACGGTGCCGGCGGCGGTCATCAGCATCGGCATGAAGCGCTGGTAGTGGTGCGCGGCCACCAGCACGGCCTTGTAGCCGGCGATGTTGGCCTGCGACGACAGCACGTCCATGCTCTGCGCGCGCGTGGTGCGCGGCGCGGCTTCCAGGGCAAAGGCGGTGATGTTCGCGGCGGACATGCGCGCGTTGTTCTCGGCGTCGAAGGGATTGAGCATGCCGATCAGCACGGCGCCCGGCTTCATCTGCGCCAGTTCGGCGGCGTCCGGTGCGCGCACCTTGAGCACCAGCTGGGCGCCCAGAGCTTCGGCGGCGGTGCCGATGGTGGCGCCGACCGCCTCATACGCGCCGTCGGGCTGGCTGGCGCTTACGCCGGCGCCGGCCTGCACGACCACCTTGTGGCCCTGGGCGACGTACTTCTTGACTGTCTCCGGGGTGGCGGCGACGCGAGTCTCGCCGGCCCGCGTCTCCTGCGGGATGCCGATGTACATCGTCAATTTCTCCTTTAGCTGGCGTCTTGTGTGGTTGGGAGGACCGACGTCTGGCCCGTGCGCGCCGCAAGCTTAAGCCGCAGCGCAACAATTTTTTCGCAGCTTACAGGAATCTGACGTTCAATGGTGACCGGCCGGTCGGCTTTTGCGGCGATCGCCAAAGAGGGAGTTGCAGCCGCCATTCCAGCACCAGCCTGGCTTACCGGCCGGGGGCCATGGCGGGCCGGCGGCGCTGCACGATGGGCCCGCAACCGGTAGAATGCGGGATTGCCTAAAAATTGAGCATCATGTCAAGTGACTGGAATGCCAGCGTGACCGTTGCCGCCGTGATCGAGCGCGGCGGACGCTTCCTGCTGGTCGAAGAGGAAACCGCCGACGGGCTGCGCCTGAACCAGCCCGCCGGGCATCTGGACCCGGGCGAGAGCCTGATCCGCGCAGTGATCCGCGAAACCCTGGAAGAGACCGCACACACCTTTGAGCCGCGCGCGCTGCTGGGCTGCTACATGGGCCGTTCGCTGTCGTCGCGCACCGGCACCGATGTGACCTATGTGCGCTTTGCCTTTACCGGCGACCTGGGCTCGCTCGATGCGGGCCGCCAGCTCGACACCGGCATCGTGCGCACGGTCTGGATGAGCGCGGAAGAACTGCGCGCCTGCACGGAGCGTCACCGTACGCCGCTGGTGATGGCCTGTGTCAACGACTACCTGGCCGGCAAGCGCTTTGCGCTGGACGCCTTGTACACGCACCCGTCGGCGCTGGCCGCGGCCGTCCCGCTTGGAGCGCAGCCGTGAGTGGTGCCGGAAAACGTGTCGTGGTGGGCATGTCGGGCGGGGTCGATTCGTCGGTCACCGCGTGGCTGCTCAAGCAGCAGGGCTACGAGGTCATCGGCCTGTTCATGAAGAACTGGGAGGACGATGACGACAGCGAGTACTGTTCAACGCGCCAGGACTGGCTGGACGTGGTCTCGGTGGCCGACCTGATCGGCGTCGACGTGGAGGCGGTCAACTTTGCCGCCGAGTACAAGGACCGGGTCTTTGCCGACTTCCTGCGCGAATACTCCGCCGGGCGCACGCCCAACCCCGACGTGCTGTGCAATGCCGAGATCAAGTTCAAGGCCTTCCTCGACCATGCCATGTCGCTGGGCGCGGAAACCATCGCCACCGGCCACTATGCGCGTGTGCGGCAGAACGCGGCCGGCCGGTTCGAGCTGCTCAAGGCGCTCGACCATACCAAGGACCAGAGCTACTTCCTGCACCGGCTGAACCAGGCGCAGCTGTCGCGCACGCTGTTCCCGCTGGGCGAGATCCCCAAGACGCGCGTGCGCGAGATCGCCGCCGAGATCGGCCTGCCGAACGCGAAGAAGAAGGACTCCACCGGCATCTGCTTTATCGGCGAGCGTCCGTTCCGCGATTTCCTGAACCGCTACCTGCCGACCAAGCCGGGCCCGATGAAGACGCCCGAGGGCAAGGTCGTGGGCGAGCATATCGGCCTCGCCTTCTACACGCTGGGCCAGCGCAAGGGCATCGGCCTGGGCGGCAGCCGCGAGGGCAACGGCGACGCCTGGTATGTGGCGCGCAAGGATATGGCGAACAATACGCTTTACGTGGTGCAGGGCCACGACCACCCGTGGCTGCTGACGCCGGTGCTGACCGCGTCGGACCTGTCCTGGGTGGCCGGCGAGCCGCCCGCCGCGGGCGCGGCGATGGCGGCCAAGACGCGCTACCGCCAGAGCGATGCGGCCTGCACGGTGCAGGCGGTGGACGGCGACGCGCTGACGCTCCGGTTTGCCGAGGCGCAATGGGCGGTCACGCCCGGGCAGTCGGCGGTGCTGTATGACGGTGACATCTGCCTGGGCGGCGGCATCATCCAGTAAGCGCTGCCGCTGCACGAAAAAACACCCGCTCGAGGCGGGTGTTTTCTTGTCGGCCGCTGTGGATCAGCCGCGCGGCGGTTCCGTATCGATAAACGACTGGCGCTTGGACAGCTTTTCCTCCAGCGCCGCCAGGTTGGGATGGCGCTCGCGCCAGGCGATCTCGGGGAAGCGGAAATCCAGGTAGGACAGCGCGCAGCCCACCGCCACGTCGGCCAGCGAATAGTGCGTGCCGGTGCAGAAGGGGCGGTCGGCCAGGCCGTGCGCCATGGCCACCAGCGCCGCATCGATCTTGCCGCGCTGGCGCTGCACCCAGCGTTCGCTGCGCTCATGCGGCTCGCGCTGGGTGGCCTCCAGGCGCACCAGCAGCGCTGCGTCGAGCAGGCCGTCGGCCAGCGCCTCCCAGCAGCGGACTTCCAGGCGCTCGCGCCCGCCCTGCGGGATCAACCGGCTGACCGGCGTCAAGGTGTCGACATATTCGACGATCACGCGCGAATCGAAGATTGCGCCGCCGTCTTCCATGACCAGGCAAGGCACTTTGCCGAGCGGGTTGAACTGGCCGATCCTGGTCTCGGGCGACCAGACATCCTCTTCGATGAGCTGGCACTCGATCTTTTTCTCCGCCATCACCACGCGCACCTTGCGCGCGTAGGGACTGGTCCGGGATGCATACAGCTTCATATTCTCCCCTTGAGCTTGTTATGAAGTGCATCGTCGCTCTGTGGCAGCGGCGGTGGGGCGCGCGGCTTGCCCGATGCACTTCATAACAGGCTACTGGAACGGCGTGCGCGAGTATACCCGTGGTGCATGGCGAATGCGGGCTTGCGCACCGATGCCCCGCGGCGGCGCTTTACCGCTGCCCGGAGCCGGGGCAGGGGTGGTAAAATCCCCCGTTGCGCAGCGCCGGCGGGCCTGCCGGCGCGGCGTTTTGGACGCATCCGGCCGCATAAGGTCGCTTTTCCGGTCCCTCCCGCCGCCAACGCTGACAGCGCCAGCCCCCGCGGCGCTTCTTGTTCGTCGCCTTCTTCCATTGCCTCCCTTTTCCCGGTTTCCAGCATGACCTCCTCTTCGCTTTCGCCGCTCACCGCCCTGTCCCCGATCGATGGCCGTTACGCCGCCAAGGCCGATGCGCTGCGCGAATGGCTGTCCGAGGCCGCGTTCATGCGCAACCGCGTCAAGGTCGAGGTGCACTGGCTGATCGCGCTGGCGCAGGCCGGCCTGCCCGACATGCCCAAGTTCTCGGCCGCCTCCGAGGCCGCGCTGCTGGCGCTGGTGGACAAGTTCAGCGAGGCCGACGCCGCCCGCATCAAGGAAATCGAAGCCGTCACCAACCATGACGTCAAGGCGGTCGAGTACTGGCTCAAGGAACAGGTCAAGGGCAACGCCGAGCTGGAAGCCGCCAGCGAGTTCATCCACTTCGCCTGCACCTCGGAAGACATCAACAACACCTCGCACGGCATGATGCTCAAGGGCGCCCGCGAAGGCGTGGTGGTGCCGGCGCTCAAGCGCGTGCACGCCCGCCTGGTCGAGCTGGCCAAGCTCAATGCCGCGCAGCCGATGCTGTCGCGCACCCACGGCCAGCCGGCCAGCCCGACCACGCTGGGCAAGGAAATGGCCAACGTGGCCGCGCGCCTGGCGCGCGCGATCCAGCGCATCGAGCAGGTCGAGCTGCTGGGCAAGATGAACGGCGCGGTGGGCAACTACAACGCGCACCTGTCGGCCTACCCGAGCTTCGACTGGGAAGCCTTCTCGAAGCAGGTGATCGAGACCCGCCTGGGCCTGGTCTTCAACCCGTACACCATCCAGATCGAGCCGCACGACTACATGGCCGAGCTGTTCGACGCGATCGCCCGCGCCAACACCATCCTGCTCGACCTGAACCGCGACGTCTGGGGCTATATCTCGCTGGGTTACTTCAAGCAGAAGACCAAGGCCGGCGAAATCGGCTCGTCGACCATGCCGCACAAGGTCAACCCGATCGACTTCGAGAACTCCGAAGGCAACCTGGGCCTGGCCAACGCCGTGCTGCGCCACTTGTCCGAGAAGCTGCCGCTGTCGCGCTGGCAGCGCGACCTGACCGATTCGACCGTGCTGCGCAATATCGGCGTGGCCTTCGGCTACAGCCTGCTGGCCTATGAGGCCTGCCTGCGTGGCCTGGGCAAGCTGGAAACCAACCCCGAGCGCCTGGACGAAGACCTGGACAACTGCTGGGAGGTGCTGGCCGAGCCGGTGCAGACCGTGATGCGCCGCTTCGGCGTGCCCAACCCGTACGAGCAGCTCAAGGAGCTGACCCGCGGCAAGGGCATCTCGCGCGAGGCGCTGCAGACCTTCATCAACGGCCTGGCGATCCCCGACGATGCCAAGAAGCTGCTGCTGGACATGACGCCCGCCAGCTACATCGGCAAGGCCGTGGTGCTGGCCGAGCGCATCTGACGCCACATTTCGCCCCTGAACCGGGGCGACGTGCTGCAAAAGCCATCCGTGAGGATGGCTTTTTGCTTTTCTGGCGCAGCGCGGCGGGCAGGTCACTGCGGCTTTGTGCCGCTTGCGACAGAATGTCACTTCAAAGCATTTGAATAACTTAATGAAGGACTGTCCTTCATCGGCGCACAGCCCGCCGCAATAATGCGAGAATCGTAAGCGCACGGGCGGGCCAGCCCCCGCCGGTGCCTTCCCCAAAATTGTGAAACGCTCCTGCGCGGGGCGAGAGGAATCCGATGCGTTCTACCGCCAACGCCCCCACCGGCTACGGTGCCACCGCGATCGCCTTGCACTGGGTCATTGCGCTGGCGATCTTCGCCGCGTTCGGGCTCGGCCTGTACATGACCGGCATTCCGGGGCTGACGCCGACCAAGCTCAAGCTCTACTCCTGGCACAAGTGGCTGGGCGTGACGATCTTCGCGGTTGCCGTGCTGCGCGTGCTGTGGCGTGCAACCCATGCGGCACCGCCGGTGGCGCCCGGCACGCCGGCCTGGCAGGCCAAAGCCGCGGCCGGCGCCCATCACCTGCTGTACCTGCTGATCGTGATCGTTCCTATCAGCGGCTACCTGTACAGCTCGGCCGCGGGCGTGCCGGTGGTCTACCTGGGCCTGTGGAAGATGCCGGCGCTGCTGGAGAAGAACGACGAACTGAAAGAAATACTCAAGTTTGTCCATATCTGGCTGAACTACCTGATGGCGGCGGTGGTCGTTGTCCATGCGGCGGCGGCGGTCAAGCACCAGTTCGTCGACCGCGACGGCACGCTGGGCCGGATGCTGCCGTTCCTGCGCTGAGGCGCCGCCCCGGCCAACTTTTTCCGTACCGCGGCGCGCTGCGCCGACCCTGACAGGAGTTTTTTGAGATGAAACGCAATTCCCGCCGCGGCTCGCTCGTCATCGCCGCCGTCCTGGCCGCCTCCGGCATCGCAGCCAACCTGGCCTGGGCGCAGGTTGACGCCGCCAAGAGCTCGGTGACCGCGGTCGCGCGCCAGATCGGTGTGCCGATGGAAGGCAAGTTCAGGAAGTTCGATGCCGCGGTCAGCTTCGACCCGGCCAAGCTGGCGACCTCGTCGGCCAAGGTCGAGATCGATGTGTCCAGCTTCGAGATCGGCGACGCCGAGACCACCAAGGAAGTGAAGGGCAAGGACTGGTTCGACGCCGCCAAGTACCCCAAGGCCGTGTTCCAGTCCACCAGCATCAAGAACGGCACGCCGGGCAAGTACGACGTGGCCGGCAAGCTGACCATCAAGGGCAAGACCGTTGACGTGGTGGTGCCCGCCACCTACCGCCAGGAAGGCGCCGTGCAGGTGTTCGAGGGCGCGCTGCCGATCAAGCGCACGGTCTTCAATATCGGCGACGGCGAGTGGAAGGACACTTCCGTGGTGGCCGACGACGTGCAGATCAAATTCCGTATCGTGCTGGCCAAGAAGTAACAAGCAAGGCCGGCATTCCGCTGACGTACCCAATCGGCGTTCGTGAGAACGTTCCGCCCCAACCTGATTTGTCGGGAGATTCCATGAAACTGCGTTCCCTCGTTGCCGCCGTCGCGGCCATTTCCGCAACCGCCGCCTTCGGCGTGGCTTCGGCCAATACCGTGACCTACAACCTCGATCCGACCCACACCTACCCGAGCTTCGAGGCCGACCACCTGGGCGGCCTGTCGACCTGGCGCGGCAAGTTCGACAAGTCCAGCGGCGTGGTCACGCTGGACCGTGCCGCCAAGGCGGGCTCGGTCGAGGTCAAGATCGACCCGGCTTCGATCGATTTCGGCAATGCCAAGCTGAACCAGCACGCCAAGGGCCCGGACATGTTCGACGTGGAAGCCTTCCCCGAGGCCGTCTACAAGGGCAAGTTCTCCAAGTTCAAGGGTGACGTGCCGACCGAGGTTGACGGCATGCTGACGCTGCGCGGCGTGTCCAAGCCGGTCAAGCTGGAAATCCGCGATTTCAAGTGCATCCAGCACCCGATGCTCAAGCGCGAAGCCTGCGGCGCCGACGCCGTGGGCCATTTCAACCGTGCCGACTTCGGCCTGGACTACGGCGTGAAGATGGGCTTCAAGCCCGAGGTCAAGCTTGCCATCCAGGTGGAAGGCGTGCGCGCGGACTGAGCGTGCCAGCCCGCTGCGCCGGGCTTCCAGGCAGTCAAGGCCGGCAATGCCGGCCTTTTTTATTGGCCGGTATGATTCAGGCGCCTGCCAGGGCACTTGGTTGTACGACCCCCGACGGGCACAGTACAATGGCCCGCGGCAATCCCTCCTTGATCGTGGCATTGCTACTCCTGCCAAGGCGGGGGCAGCCATGCCCGCAACCGGCTAAAGCGCATCACTATGAGCATTCGCTGCATGTCCCGATACCGGTAGCCACCCCCGCGACCTCCTCGCCCCTCATGCTGTACCCGGCCGTTCTGCCCTGGCTGTATGGCCCGCAGCGTTTCTCGGTTTTCCCTGGCGCAATACCGTGTATTCCAAAACGCAAATCGATCCGGTAGTTAGTTTCCGCAACTCGCAGGGCGAGCAGGTGCGGGGCACGATTGTCAATCTCCAGAGAAAGTCCCTGGTGATGGAGATCTACAACCCGTATTCGATCGTGCAGGTCAGTGAGGTGCTGAGCGAACTCAGCGTCCGCATGGGCTCGAAGAATGCCTACCTCGGCAAGGCCGTGGTCATGAGCCTGGTGAACACCGGCCTGACCGCGGTGGTGTCGCTGACGCTGATCGACGAGTGGCTGGAACTGAGCAACCTGGACAACGAGCCCAAGTCGGTCGCGCGCGAGTCGCAGCGGTTCGTGCAGGACTGGAATGAGCGCTTCAATATCCGGCCCGACTACCAGATCGTGGTCAATGAAATGCGCGCGTTCCTGTCCGAGGTGTCGCGCTGGGTGGAGCAGGTCGACATGACCAGCACGCTGCCCAAGGAAGGCGATACGCTGCGCATGGACGTGTTCGAGGAGCTGGCCACCCCGATCGCACTGAAGATCCGCGAGTATTCCGCGCGGCTCGACGGCGAAGCCGCGCACGTGCCGGAAGAAGACACCGTGATGCACCGCACCTTCACGCAGGCGGCGCTGCATCCCTTGCTGCTGCGCTCACCGTTCGTGTTCCGGACCTATACCAAGCCGCTCGGCTATGCCGGCGACTACGAAATGGTCAACCAGATCCTGTCGGATCCGCGCCAGGGCCCCAGCACCTACTTCCAGATCGTCAACGCAACCTTCCTGCAGTCGTCCGTGGCCGCTGCCCACCGCAACCGCATCGACCTGCTGGTCGATTTCCTGGTGCGCATGGCCGAGCAGGCCCGGGCCGCGGGCAAGCCGTTCCGGCTGCTCAACGTGGGCTGCGGCCCGGCGGTCGAGATCAACCGCTTCATTACCGAATACCCCGAGCCGCACTGGCTGTCGTTCCAGCTGCTCGACTTCAGCCAGGAAACGCTGGACTACGCGCGCGGGCGCATCGAAGAGAGCTGCCGCAAGGCCAATGCGAAGGTCGAGGTGGAATATGTCCACCACTCGGTGCATGAACTGCTCAAGCGCCGGATCGACCACGATCCGTCGCTGCGCGAGTTCGACGGGGTCTACTGCGCCGGCCTGTTCGACTACCTGTCCGACCGCGTCTGCGCGCGCCTGCTGAGCTATTTCTCCACGCGCACCCATCCCGAGGGGCGCATCCTGGCCACCAACGTCCACGTCGACAACCCGGAACGGTACAGCATGGAACATATGCTGGAGTGGTACCTGATCTACCGCGATGAGGCCGGCATGCAGTCTTTGCTGCCGGCCAATACGCGCGACGGCCGCACCTACGTCGACCCGACCGGCGTCAACGTGTTTGTGGAAGCGATCGTGACTGATCCGGCCAAGGCCTGACCACCATGCTGAAACGGACTGCGAGCAGGTATTCCCCGTACGAGGCTGACCTGCGCGAGTTTCGCCTGGTCTCGAGCCGGGCCGGCGCGCTGACGGCCATCGTGCTGGTGATGGCCGGCGTCGGGCTCGACTACGGGATCTATCCCAGCCACCAGCTGCAGTTCTTTGTCGCCCGCCTGGTGGTCTCGGTCCTGATCGGGCTGATCTTCCTGCTGCTGGCCAACCAGGCCGGCCGGCGCTTCGTGCAGCCGCTCACGCTGGCCTGGCTGCTGCTGCCGCAGATGATGATCACATGGATGATCGCCACCACCGACGGCGCCTCGTCCATCTACTATGCCGGGCTGAACCTGGTCATCTTCGCGGTCGGCATCGCCATGCCCATGGGCCTGTGGCAGACCATCGGCTTTGGCGTGGTCACTTACCTGCTCTACCTCGGCGCCTGCCTGATCCACCCCGATGGCCTGGCGCAGCGCGCGCACTTCACCGTCAATTCGCTGTTCATCATGTTCTCGATCGTGGCCAGCGCGGTCTACACGTTCATGAACGAGCGCGGCCACTTCCACCTGATACGGCTCAAGGAAGAGCTGGCGCACAAGAACGACGAGCTTGCCGACATCAACCGCCGGCTGGCCGACATCAAGGGCCAGATGCTGCAGCAGGAGAAGATGGCCGCCATCGGTACGCTGGCGGCGGGGCTGCTGCACGAGGTGAACAACCCGGTCAACTTCTGCCTGATGGCGATCGAAGTGGCGATGGAAGAGCCACAGGCCAAGGAGAACCCTTCGCTGGAAGAGTGCCTGGTCGACGCCAAGCAGGGGATGCAGCGCATCCAGCATATCGTCTCCGACCTCAAGACCTTTGCCTACCGCAAGCCGGGCGCCGAGGTGGAAGGCACGCCGTTCCTGTTCGAGAAGGCGCTCGATTCGTCGATCCGCCTGACCGCGCATGAGCTGCGCGGGGTCAGCCTCAGCCGCGAACTGCCTGCCGACACCCTGGTGCTGGGCGACGAGGCGGCCATCATCGGCGTGCTGATCAACCTGTTCTCGAATGCCGCGCTGGCCATGCGCAAGGCGGGCACGGCCGCGCCCGCGATCCATACCACGGCCCGCTGGGACAACCACCGCCTGCACGTCATGGTGCGCGACAACGGCCCTGGCATCCCCCAGGAAAACCTGGCGCGCGTGTTCGAGCCGTTCTTCACCACGCGCGAGGTGGGGCAGGGGCTTGGCCTGGGCCTGTCGATCAGCTACGCGGTGGTGGAACGCCACGGCGGGCAGCTGTATGCCGAGAGCGAACTGGGCCAGTGGACCGCGTTCAGCTTCGACCTGCCGCGTGCGGAGTAACCAGCCATGAGCGAAGCGAAGCAGGCACGGCTTGCCGTCCTCTATGTCGACGACGAGGAGATGGCGCGCAAGTATTTCGCCCGGGCCGCCGGCAGCGACTATGAGGTGCTGGTGGCAGACAGCGCCGACGAGGCCCTGGCGGTGCTGCGCGCGGACCCCGCCCGCGTGGCGGTGCTGGTGACCGACTTCCGCATGCCCGGGCGCGACGGCGGCCAGCTGCTGCGCCAGGTGGCGCAGGAATACCCGCAGATCGTGCGCATCCTGGTCACCGCCTATGCCGACAAGGATGTGCTGCTGGAAACGGTCAACAGCGGCGAAGTCTTCCGCATCCTGGAAAAGCCGCTGAGCGTGGCCGACCTGCGCGAGGTGCTGGCAGGCGCCGCCGAGCGCCACCGCGAGCGCACCCTGCGCCAGCACCGGCTGATGGCGATCGACGAGACCCTGGCCTTCCTGGCGCATGAGCTGAATACCCCGCTGGCTGCCATCGCCAACTTTGCCCACGGCATCCGCGGACGTGTCGCCGGCGAGTACAGTGCGCAGCGCCAGGCCGAGATCGGCCAGGCGGCCAGCGCCATGTACGACAACGCCCAGTATTGCCTGGCGGTGCTGTCGTCGTTCCTGCAGTCGGTGCGCAACAGTGCCGGCAGCACGCCGGCGCGGCCCGATGCCGGCGCCGAGGTCAGCGCCGGCTCGCTGGTCACTTCGCTGCTGGACAGCTACCCGTTCGCAGGCGACCAGCGCAGCTGGGTGCAGGTGGAGATGCACGGCGATTTCCCGGTGCAGACGCTGCCCAACTGCGTGGCGCTGGTGCTCTCCTCGGTGATGAGCAACGCGCTGCGGGCGCTGGGCAGTGTCGGCACGCCGGCGTTGCGCTTTGTGGTGGTGGCGCAGCCGCGCCCGGAAATCCGCATCTGCGACAACGGGCCGGGGATTGCGCCGGAAGTGATGGAGCGGTTGCTGGTCGACCCGGTCACCACCCACGCCAGTGCCGGCGGCAGCGGCCTGGGCATGATTTTCTGCAACCGCGTCATGCAGTCGTTTGGCGGCGGCATCCGGATCGAATCCGCATCCGGTGCCGGCACGACGGTGACGCTGGACTTTCCAAGTTTCAAGAGTCGAAAGCATAGGAGTGACCGATGACCGAACCGAATGCCACGCAGGCACCACCCCCGGCGATTCTGTTCGTCGATGACGAAGCGACTGCAGTCAAGTATTTCCAGCGTGCCATCGGGGCGCTGGCACCGGTGGCCACCGGCGGCTCCGTTGAAGAGGGCAAGGCCTTGCTCGACGCCCACGCAGACAGCCTTGCGGTGCTGGTGTCGGACCAGCGCATGCCGGGCGAGTATGGCAACGAACTGCTGCGCTACGCGCGCGAGCGCTACCCGCATATCGTGCGCATCCTGACCACCGCGTATTCGGAGCTCGACCAGACCGTCGAGGCGGTCAACCAGGGGCAGATCCACCGCTACATCAAGAAGCCGTGGGACATCACCGCGCTGCGCATGGAGCTGAAGCAGGCGCTGGAACTGGCCGGCCTGCGCAAGGAACGCGACCAGCTGCTGCGCGAGAAGCTGTCCGTGCTGCAGACCCAGACCGTGGCCTCGCGCATCGGCATGGTGCATGCGCTGTGCGCCAGCCTGATCGGGCCGGGCCGTTTCCAGCCGGTGGAGACCTACCTCGCGGCGGTCGACCTGGCCGGCGCGGGCAGCGTCGAGCCGGACTGGCAGCGCATGGACTACGCCGACCTGGTGCGGGCCGAGGCCGAGCGCAGCGGCAGCTTCGGCCATGCCGTCGGCACGCGCCTGGCGGGCCTGCGCAGCGCCAACGCGGGCAAGGGGGCGGCCGATGCCGTCGCGGTAATCGCCGACGCGCTGGGCAGCGAGGTGGTGCGCCGCGATGGCGATACCGTGGTCTGGACCGCGCCGGCCACGTTGGCCGAGTACCTGGTGCAGCCGGTGGGCGCGCCGGTGTCTGCCGCGCATGCGGCGTGGCTGGCCAGCCTGCTGTGGCTGGACGAGGCCGGCGGTGCGCTGCAGTTTGCGCGCGATGGCGACGCCATCCTGTGCCGTGCCGGCCAGCGTACCGAGTTCTTCGCGGCCGACCGGCTGGCGGCGTGGATCGAGCGCTTTGCCGAGCAACGTTGACATGGAGCCGGGCTGTAGCCGGTGAGGTGCAGGCTGACATGGCAAGCAAGACGATCGGTGCGGCCGCTGCCGTAGCCGCCAGGCGCAGGGGGCGGCCTGCGCGCTCCGCGCAGAACGTCGATACGCAGCGCGCAGCGATTGTCGAGGCGGCTCGAACCATCCTGGTTTCCGCGGGACTCGAGGCAGCGTCCGCCAGGCGGATCGCGTTGGCGGCCGGCATCGCCCCGGCGACCCTCTATCTGTATTTCGAGAACATCGAAGTCCTTTACGCCGCGGTGCTGGGCGAGTCCCTGCTCCAGTTGCAGCAATACGTGCGCGCGGCCACCGGCGATGTCCCGCCCCCGGCAAAGCCCGCCGGCGACGCAACGCCGGCGCGGGCCCGCGCCGCGGCATCACGCGACATTCGCCCGAAGGGATCTGGTTCAAGGAGTATGCCGAGCGCTACGGTCTTGCCGCCGCCGTGGAATGGCGCGATTCCGGCCGCCCCATCCCCGAGCCCGAGCCGGGACAGGACCGCGAGCCGCTGATGCCGGCCCCGCCCGCGGGAGCGCGCTCACGCTGGTCAGGCCAGGCATAACACCGGCCGGCCGCGGAAAAAAACAAAGGCGCCCGGGGCGCCTTTGTTTTCGTGGGCGGCAAGCCGTCAGGCCTGCGCGCCGTAGTTGGGGTCGTTGCGGTCGGTCGAGTCGGACTTCTTCTCGCCCTTGACCAGATCCTCGCGCTTGACGCCCAGCCACATCGCCAGCGCCGCGGCCACGAACACCGACGAGTAGATGCCGAACAAGATGCCGACCGTCAGTGCCAGGGCAAAGTAGTGCAGCGTGGGGCCACCGAAGAAGAACATCGACAGCACCATCATCTGGGTCGAGCCGTGGGTGATGATGGTGCGCGAGATGGTGCTGGTGATCGCGTTGTCGATGATCTCGTGGGTGCTCATCTTGCGGAACTTGCGGAAGTTCTCGCGGATCCGGTCGAAGATCACCACCGATTCGTTGACCGAATAGCCCAGCACCGCCAGGATCGCCGCCAGCACCGACAGCGAGAATTCCCACTGGAAGTAGGCGAAGAAGCCCAGGATGATGACCACGTCGTGCAGGTTGGCGATGATGCCCGCCACCGCGAACTTCCATTCGAAGCGGAACGACAGGTAGATCACGATGCCGGCCACCACGCACAGCAGCGCCAGCAGGCCGTCGGTGGCCAGTTCCTTGCCCACCTGCGGGCCGACGAACTCCACCCGTTGCAGCTTCACGTCAGGCGAGGCCGCCTGCAGCGAGGCCATCACCTGCTCGCTCTGCTGGGCCGAGGTGACGGGCTTGCCGTCCGCGCCCTTCTGCAGCGGCAGGCGGATCATCACGTCGCGCGAGGTGCCGAAGTTCTGCACCTGCACGTCGGTATAGCCCAGCTTGCCCACCTGGCCGCGGATCTTTTCCAGGTCGGCGGTCTGCTGGTAGCTGACTTCCATCACCGTGCCGCCGGTGAATTCGATCGACAGGTGCAGGCCCTTGTGCCAGAGGAAGAACACGGCTGCGGCAAACGTCAGGAAGGAAATCACGTTGAAGACCAACGCGTGCTTCATGAACGGAATGTCGCGCCGGATGCGGAAGAATTCCATGTTGAATCCTGTTCTGTACTGCTAGTTGTTGCTGCTCGCCTTACTTGGCGACCGGCGTGTCGGTGGTGTTGCCCGGCTTCCAGATCTGGCCGATGGCCACGCTCTGCAGCTTCTTCTTGCGGCCGTACCAGAGGTTGACCAGGCCGCGGTTGAAGAACACCGCCGAGAACATCGAGGTCAGGATGCCCAGGCAGTGCACCACGGCAAAGCCGCGCACCGGGCCCGAACCAAAGGCCAGCAGTGCCAGGCCGGCGATCAGCGTGGTCACGTTGGAGTCCAGAATGGTGGCCCAGGCGCGGTCGAAGCCGACCGCGATCGCCATCTGCGGCGACGCGCCCGCGCGCAGTTCCTCGCGGATGCGCTCGTTGATCAGCACGTTGGCGTCGATGGCCATGCCCAGCACCAGCGCGATGGCGGCAATGCCCGGCAGCGTCAGCGTGGCCTGCAGCATCGACAGCACCGCGATCAGCAGCAGCAGGTTCACGCCCAGCGCCACCACCGAGAACACGCCGAACAGCATGTAGTACAGGATCATGAACACGCCGATGGCGGCAAAGCCGTAGGCGACCGAGTCAAAACCCTTCTGGATGTTGTCCGCGCCCAGCGACGGGCCGATGGTGCGCTCTTCGATGATCTCCATCGGCGCGGCCAGCGAGCCGGCGCGCAGCAGCAGCGCCAGGTCGTTGGCGGCTTCGGTGGAGTAGGAGCCGGTGATCTGGAAGCTGGAGCCCAGTTCGGACTGGATCGTCGCCACCGTCAGCACTTCGCCCTTGCCCTTTTCGAACAGCACGATCGCCATCGGCTTCTTTAGGTTCTCGCGCGAGACGTCGCGCAGCACGCGTCCGCCCTGGGCGTCGAGCTTGATGTTGACCGAAGGCTGCTGGTTCTGGTCGAAGCCGGCCGAGGCACTTTCAATGCGGTCGCCGGTGAAGATGACCTGCTTCTTCAGCACCACCGGGGCGCCGTTGCCTTGCGTGAAGAGCTCGCTGCCGAACGGGATCGGGTCGCCCGGGCGCGGGCTGCGCGGCGCGTCGTTGTCGACCAGGCGGGCTTCGAGCGTGGCGGTGCGGCCGATGATGTCCTTGGCCTTGGCGGTGTCCTGCACGCCGGGCAGCTGCACCACGATGCGGTCGGCGCCTTGCTGCTGGATCACCGGCTCGGCCACGCCAAGCTCGTTGACGCGGTTGTGCAGCGTGGTGATGTTCTGCTTGACCGCGGCATCCTGCACGGCCTTGCGGGCGGCTTCGGTGAAGGTGCCGACGATATTGTTGCCGTCCATGGCGAAGGCGACTTCGCGCAGGTTGTCGGCCAGCAGCGGACGCGCGCGGTTGGCGTCGTCGGCGTTGTTGAAGCGCACCGTCAGGCGCTCGCCATCGCGGTCGATGCCGCCGTGGCGGATGCTCTTGTCGCGCAGCAGGGTGCGCGCGTCGCCGCCCAGGCTGTCGAGCTTCTTGTCGACCGCGCCCTTCATGTCGACCTGCAGCAGGAAGTGCACGCCGCCGCGCAAGTCCAGGCCCAGGTACATCGGCAGCGCGTGCATGGCGGTCAGCCAGCGCGGCGAGCCCGACAGCAGGTTCAGCGCGACCACATAGGTGGGGTCGGCCGCGTCGGGGTTGAGCGTGCGCGACAGGATGTCCTTGGCCTTGAGCTGCTCGTCGGTGGTGCGGAAGCGCGCCTTGACCGAGCCGGACTGGCCGGAAATATCAAAGAAGACGCCGTCAGGCTGCAGCTGGTTCTGTGCCAGGATCTCTTCGACCTGCTTCTGCATCGACAGGTCGACCTTGACCGTGGCCTTGCCCGAGGACACCTGCACCGCAGGCGCCTCGCCGAAGAAATTCGGCAAGGTATAGATGATGCCGATGGCCAGGGCCACCAGGATCACGAGGTATTTCCAAATCGGATAACGATTCATCTCTGGCCAGTCATTCAGCGGTTGGCGGGGCCGGCGCTGGCGTGGCGCACCACGTCGGCGGGGCCGAACCGGTTTGGCAAACAGCCGCCTGGCAACCACGGATCGAAGCCACGGGGGCTTCGTCGGGCTGGATCAGGCGGCTGCCGGGGCATGCGCGAACGGGCATGCCGGAAAAGACAAAGGCGGGAGTCGCGCGCGCGATCGGTGGATCAGAGCGCCTTCAGCGAGCCCTTCGGCAGCACCGTCGTCACGGCGTTCTTCTGCACGGTGATTTCCGTGCCTTCGGCGATTTCCAGGCTGACGTACTGGTCGGTGACCTTGGTCACCTTGCCCAGGATGCCGCCGGCGGTCACGACTTCGTCGTTCTTGGCCAGCGCTTCGAGCATTGCCTTGGCTTCCTTCTGACGCTTCATCTGCGGGCGGATCATGATGAACCACAGCACGCCAAACATCAGGATGATGGGCAGGAAGCTCATCAGGCCGCCAGCCGCGCCGCCGGTACCGGTGGTCTGGGCAAATGCGTTAGAAATCAGCACGTTGATTCTCCGTCACAAAATTAGTCAAATAATCGATCATTCTACCATTCGCATTCCGCCCACCCTTGGCATTCTAGGGCGGAATACGGGTTTGTTCGGGTGCGCCCGGGACAACTTGCGGCAGGGGGCGGCAAGGCCGGGCGCTCCGGATCGCGGCTCGCCCCCGGATGACCCGGCTATTCGACCGCCGGCAGCGCAAAAGTTCGCGCCAGCGGGCATTGTCACTGCGTGCCGCGGGCGCGGTCAGCGGCGAACTGGCGCCGGAAGTCGGCAAAGCGGTGGTGCTCGATGGCTTCGCGCATCTCGCGCATCAGTTGCAGGTAGTAGTGCAGGTTGTGGATGGTATTGAGGCGCGCGCCCAGGATCTCGCCTACGCGGTGCAGGTGGTGCAGGTAGGCGCGCGAGAAGTTGCGGCAGGTGTAGCAGGCGCAGCTTTCATCGAGCGGGCGCGGATCGTTGCGGTGCGCCGCGTTCTTGATCTTGACGTCGCCGAAGCGGGTGAAGAGCCAGCCGTTGCGTGCGTTGCGGGTGGGCATCACGCAGTCGAACATGTCCACCCCGGCGGCGACGCCGGCGACCAGGTCTTCGGGCGTGCCCACGCCCATCAGGTAGTGCGGCTTGTGGGCCGGGAGGCGCGGCGCGACGTGCTCGAGCACGCGCATCATGTCTTCCTTGGGCTCGCCCACCGACAGCCCGCCGATGGCAAAGCCGTGGAAGTCCAGCTCGGACAGGCCGGCCAGCGATTCGTCGCGCAGGTCTTCGTACATGCCTCCCTGGACGATGCCGAACAGCGCGTTGGGGTTGGCCAGGCGCTCGAACTCGTCGCGCGAGCGCTTGGCCCAGCGCAGGCTCATGCGCATCGACTTGGCCGCTTCCTCGTGCGTGGCGGCGCGGCCGTCGATCTCGTACGGCGTGCACTCATCGAACTGCATCACGATGTCGGAGTTCAGCGTGCGCTGGATCTGCATCGAGATCTCGGGCGACAGGAAAAGCTTGTCGCCATTGACCGGAGATGCGAACGTGACGCCATCTTCAGTGATCTTGCGCAGATCGCCGAGCGAAAACACCTGGAAGCCACCGGAATCGGTCAGGATCGGCTTGTCCCAGCCGATAAACTTGTGCAGGCCCTCGTGGGCGTTGACCACGTCCAACCCGGGGCGCAGCCACAGGTGGAAGGTATTGCCCAGGATGATGTGCGCGCCAATCTCGTTCAGTTCCAGCGGCGACATCGCCTTGACCGAGCCGTAGGTGCCGACCGGCATGAAGATCGGCGTCTCGACCACGCCGTGGTTCAGCGTGACGCGGCCGCGGCGGGCGTTGCCGTCGGTGGTGATGAGTTCGAAGTTGAGCATGGCTTGTGATTCTGGATTCAGGCGCCGGGCTGGCGGGTCAGCAGCATGGCGTCGCCGTAGCTGAAGAAACGGTAGCGCTGCTCGACCGCATGGCGGTAGGCGGCGCGGATGGCTTCCACGCCGGCCAGTGCCGACACCAGCATCAGCAGCGTCGACTTGGGCAGGTGGAAGTTGGTGATCAGGGCATCGACCAGGCGGAAGCGGTAGCCGGGGGTGATGAAGATATCGGTGTCGCCGCTGCCGGCGGCGAGCGTGCCGTCGGCCTGCGCGGCCGATTCCAGCGCGCGCAGCGAGGTGGTGCCGACCGCGATCACGCGGCCGCCGCGTGCGCGGGTGTCGCGCACGGCCTGGGCCAGGTCTGCGGAGACGGCGTACCACTCCGAGTGCATCTTGTGCTCGGCCAGGTTCTCGGTGCGCACCGGCTGGAAGGTGCCGGCGCCCACGTGCAGCGTCAGGAAGGCGCGCCGCACGCGGGCGGCATCGAGCCGCGCGAACAGCGCATCGTCGAAATGCAGGCCCGCGGTGGGTGCGGCCACCGCGCCCGGGCTGCGCGCGTAGACGGTCTGGTAGCGGTTCTCGTCGTAGGCGTCCGGGTCGTGCCTGATATATGGCGGCAGCGGCAGGCGGCCGTAGCGCTCGATCAGGTCCAGCGCCGGTTCGGGGAAGCGCAGCGTGAAGAACTGGTCCACACGCGGGCCCACGGTGACGGCGAAGGCGCCGTCAGCCAGGTGCAGTATGCTGCCCTCGGTCGGGGTCTTGGAGGCACGCACCTGGGCCAGCACGGTGTGGCTGTCGACCACGCGCTCGACCAGCACCTCGATCTTGCCGCCGCTGGGCTTGTGGCCGAAGAAGCGCGCCTTGATCACGCGGGTGTCGTTGAAGACCAGCAAGTCGTCGGGACGCAGGTAGTCGACGATGTCGCTGAAGGCGCGGTCGACCATGCGCACCGCGTCGGCGGTGTCGGCCGGGGCCAGCCGTTCGACCACCAGCAGCCGGCTCGCGCTGCGGTCGGGCAGCGCGCTCTGGGCAATCAGTTCTGGCGGCAGCGGGAAATCGAAATCGGAAAGCGTCAACATCGTGGGAGCGGCGGGCTGCGCGATCCCATGCAGGCCGGAGCGGGGCACAAAACGGCACTCCGCTGCCCGTGGTGGCAGCCGGCATGGGTACAATCGGCGAATCCGATATTGTAAGGCCACGGGCGCGCTTGCCGCCGGGCCAGGCGTGATGCCGGCTATTCGCCGGCGCCGCGCCAGCCAACCCCGCAGCACGAGAGCGACCGCTGCCAACTTTTTCGCCGATGCCCGGAACCGCCGCTGAACCGATCCACGACCCCGCCGACGCCGCCAAGGAAACGGCGGCGCCCGCGCGCGGCAAGGCCGGCGAAGCCAGGGGCAAGGCCGCCGCCTCCGGCACGTCTTCCGCGGCCGCGCGCCTGGCCAAGCTCGGCCTGCGCCGTCCCGTCGACCTGGTGCTGCACTTGCCGATGCGCTATGAGGACGAGACCACGCTGGCGCCGATCGCCGAGGCGATCCACCGCGCCGGGCTCGGGCTGCCGGCGCAGGTGGAAGGCGAGGTCATCTCCAACGAAGTCACGTTCCGGCCGCGCCGCCAGCTGGTGGTCAAGATCGCCGACGACAGCGGCGAGCTGACGCTGCGCTTCCTCAACTTCTACGGCAACCAGACCAAGCAGATGGCCGAAGGCGTGCGCCTGCGCGTGCGCGGCGAGGTGCGCGGCGGCTTCTTCGGCGCCGAGATGGTCCACCCGACGGTGCGCCCGGTGGTGCCCGGCGAAGCGCTGCCCGACCGCCTGACGCCGGTGTATCCGTCCACCGCCGGCATCCCGCAGGCCTATCTGCGCAAGGCCATCGGCGGCACGCTGTCGCGCACGCCCATGCCCGAGACGCTGCCGCGGGCGGTGTTGGACGGGCCGCTGGCACGCCTGCACCTGCGCCCGCTGGCCGACTGCCTGCGGTTGCTGCACGCGCCGTCGCCGCAGGAGAGCGAGGCCGCGCTGGCCGACCGCTCGCACCCGGCCTGGCAGCGCATCAAGTTCGACGAGCTGCTGGCGCAGCAGATCTCGCTGCGGCGCGCGCACGCGGCGCGGCGCGAAAAGACCGCGCCGACCATGCCGCGCCGCGAGGGCGGCCTGCTGACGCGCTTCCTGGCTGCGTTGCCGTTCCGGCTGACCGGGGCGCAGCAGCGCGTGGTGGAAGAAATCGCTGCCGACATGACGCGCCCGCACCCGATGCACCGGCTGCTGCAGGGCGACGTGGGCAGCGGCAAGACCATCGTCGCCGCGCTGGCGGCCTGCCAGGCGATCGATGCCGGCTACCAGGCCGCTTTGATGGCGCCCACCGAAATCCTGGCCGAGCAGCACTACCGCAAGCTGTCCGCATGGCTGGAGCCGCTGGGCGTGCCGGTGGCGTGGCTGGCCGGCAGCCAGAAGGCACGCGACAAGCGCGAGGCCGCGGCGCGCGTGGAATCGGGCCAGGCGCAGCTGGTGATCGGCACCCACGCGCTGATCCAGGACACCGTGCGCTTTGCCAAACTGGGGCTGTCGGTGGTCGACGAGCAGCACCGCTTCGGCGTGGCGCAGCGGCTGGCGCTGCGCGGCAAGGCCGGTGCCGCCGATACCCCCGATTCAGCGGCAACCGCGGCCGAGACCGTGCCGCACCAGTTGATGATGTCGGCCACGCCGATCCCGCGCACGCTCGCCATGACTTACTACGCCGACCTCGATGTGTCGGTGATCGATGAATTGCCGCCGGGCCGCACCCCCATCGTCACGCGCCTGGTCAACGACGAGCGGCGCGACGAAGTGATCGGACGCATCCATCACGCCGCCGCCGAAGGCCGCCAGGTCTACTGGGTGTGTCCGCTGATCGAGGAAAGCGAGGCGCTGCAGCTGCAGACCGCGGTGGAGACCTATGAAACGCTGGTGGCCGCGCTGCCCGACCTGCGCGTGGGCCTGGTGCACGGGCGCCTGCCGCCGGCCGAGAAGGCCGCGGTGATGGACGACTTCAGCGCCAACCGCATGCAGGTGCTGGTGGCCACCACCGTGATCGAAGTGGGCGTGGACGTGCCCAATGCCTCGCTGATGGTGATCGAGCACGCCGAGCGCTTCGGCCTGGCGCAGCTGCACCAGCTGCGCGGGCG
>NZ_JBYSZW010000033.1:5023-85656 GCF_058787575.1 Cupriavidus sp. FW305-3-2-15-C-LB2 | reverse complement strand
TTCAGCGCCGCTGCGTTGTCTGCAGCAGAGAAACGAGATTATGCAGAGCTTTCTTCGTTTCGTCAACCGTTTCAGCAACTTTTTTCGCTGCGGTCAGCGCTGCAAACTTCGCTGCGCCAACCCTTCCGGTCGACCCCGCATCCCTTGCTGCGTCTGCTTTGCAGCGCTGCGTTGTGTTGCGAGGGGGCGAATATTAAGGGACGCAGGACCGACTGGCAAGCGATTTCGCGAAATAATTCGAACCCCCCGTAAAAGCGGCGCACGAGGCTCAAATGTCGCGGTGGTGACAGCATCCAGCGGCGCCTCGGCTTAAGCTGAGACCGTGGGCGTTGGCCCAACCCGAGACGTCCTCTTTATATATAGACGTCGAATGCCAAGCAGAGCAGTTGAAGGAGACAAGATGACCCGACCCGTGACGCCCGGCCTCTCCGTGGTCGCCGGCAGCACCGACATCCCCCTGTCTGATGAGACGATTCCGGCATTGCTGGCGCGCACGGTCGCCGCAAACCCGGGCGCCCCGGCCGTGGTGTTCCGCGAGCATGGTGTGCGCTGGAGCTGGGTGGAGTTCAGCGACCAGGTCGATCGCCTGGCCAGCGGCCTGCTCCGGCGCGGGATCCAGCCGGGCGACCGGGTCGGCATCTGGGCGCCGAACCGGCCCGAGTGGCTGGTGACCCAGTTCGCCACCGCTCGTATCGGCGCCATCCTGGTCAATATCAATCCGGCCTACCGCCAAGCGGAGCTGGAATATGCGCTGAACAAGGCCGGCGTGCGCATGCTGATCACGGCCGCGCGTTTCAAGGCCAGCGACTACCTGGCCACCCTCCAGGCGCTGGCGCCGGAACTGGCCGAGGCCGAGCCGGGGGCGCTGCGCTCCGCCCGGCTGCCCCGGCTGCAGTGGGTGATCCGCATGGGAGGCGAGGCGACGCCCGGCATGCTCAATTACGATGCACTGCTGGCCGAACCCGATACTGTGCGCCTGGACGCGGTGACCGCGACGCTCTCCGCGCTCGACGCCATCAATATCCAGTTCACCAGCGGCACCACCGGCAACCCCAAGGGCGCCACCCTGACGCATCACAACGTGGTCAATAACGGCCGCTTTGTCGCCATAGCGATGCGACTTGGCGACAGTGACGTACTGTGCATCCCGGTGCCGCTCTATCACTGCTTCGGCATGGTGCTGTCGGTGCTGGCCTGCGTCTCGGTCGGCGCCTGCATGGTGTTCCCGGGCGAGGCCTTCGATCCGCTCGCGACCATGCAGGCGGCCAGCGAGGAACGCTGCACCGCCCTGCATGGCGTGCCGACCATGTTTATCGCCCAGCTGGACCATCCGGAGTTCAGCCGCTTCGACTTCTCGACCCTGCGCACCGGCATCATGGCCGGCGCCCCCTGCCCGATCGAGGTCATGAAACGCGTGGTGGCGGACATGCATATGTCGGAGGTCACCATTGCCTATGGCATGACCGAGACCAGCCCGGTCTCGTTCCAGAGCGCCACCGACGATCCGCTGGACAAGCGCGTCGCCACCGTCGGCCGGGTGCAGCCGCACTTGGAATGCAAGGTGGTCGACGCCCTCGGCGAGGTCGTGCCGACCGGCGCCACCGGCGAGCTTTGCACCCGCGGCTATTCCGTGATGCAAGGCTACTGGGAAGACGACGAGCGCACCCGCGAGGCCATCCGCGACGGCTGGATGCACACCGGCGACCTCGCCACCATTGACGACGAGGGCTACTGCAACATCGTCGGCCGGGTCAAGGACATGCTGATCCGCGGCGGCGAGAACATCTACCCGCGCGAGATCGAGGAATTCCTGTTCCGCCATCCCAAGGTGCAGGCGGTGCAGGTCTTTGGTGTGCCTGACCAGAAGTACGGCGAGGAGGTCTGCGCCTGGATCGTGCTCAAACCCGGCCAGAGCGCCACCGAGGAAGAGATCCGGAAGTTCTGCCGCGATCAGATCGCCCACTACAAGATTCCGCGCTATATCCGCTTTGTCTCGGAAATGCCGATGACTGTGACGGGCAAGGTGCAGAAGTTTGTCATGCGCGACACCATGATTCATGATCTGGGACTTTAGCCGGACGCACATGCGTCGGCAGACATGAGCGGGATCCCCCATGACCATCCGAATCGTAAGACTGGGCACGCCGCGCGCGGACGATGAAGGCCTGCGCATCGGCACTGTGCGCCGGCCGCCGCGGGGCGTGCCCAAATCCGAGTTTGCCAGCCGCGATTTCTACGATGTCTGGTATCCCGTGCTGTCGCCATCGCCCGAGCTGGTGGCCCAGGCGCTGCAGGCCACCGATGACAAGCAATGGCGGGCGTTCGTGCGGCACTTCCGCAAGGAAATGGCCGAGCCGGACGCCAGCCGCACGCTCGACCTGCTGGCGGCGCTGTCGCACCAGACCAATTTCTCGGTAGGCTGCTACTGCGAGAACGAAGCGCACTGCCACCGCTCGATCCTGCGCGAGCTGCTGGCCGAACGCGGGGCCGTGATCGGCTGAGCTGCACGCCGTGCCGGGAATCTCCCCGGCTTTGATTTCCCCGCTTCCCGCATTCCGATGGCCCTGAACGTTGTCTGGCTCGGTTTCTTCCTGATTTCCTTTGTCGCCGCCTGCGTCCGCCTGGCCAGCGGCGATCTCACCGTGTTCCCGGCGATGCTGGCGAGCCTGTTCGACAGCGCGCGCACGGCCTTCGAGATCGCGCTCGGCCTGGCCGGGGTGATGAGCCTGTGGCTCGGCATCATGCGCATCGGCGAGCGCGCCGGCGTGGTCGATGCCTTTGCCCGGCTGGTGAACCCGCTGCTGCGCCATTTCTTCCCCGGCGTGCCGCAGGGGCATCCGGCACAGGGGGCGATGATGATGAACGTGTCGGCCAACCTGCTCGGGCTGGACAATGCCGCCACGCCGCTCGGCCTGAATGCCATGCGCGAGCTGCAGACACTGAACCGGCGCCCAGACGTGGCCACCGATGCGCAGATCATGTTCATCGTGCTGAATACGGCCGGGCTGACGCTGATCCCGACCTCGGTGATCGCGATCCGGCAGGCCATTGCGGTCAAGCAAGGGCTGGTGGGTTTCAATGCGGCCGATATCTTCCTGCCGACGCTGCTGGCCACCGGCGGCTCATGCCTGGCCGGCCTGCTGGCGGTGGCGTGGGTGCAGCGGCTGAACCTGCTGCGCCCGGCCGTGCTGGTGGCGTTCGGGCTGGTCGCTGCGCTGCTGGGCGGGATGTTCGCCTGGCTGCGGCACGCGCCGCCGGGGCAGGTCGGCAGCGTGACGGCACTGGCCGGCGCCGGCTTCATCCTGTCGCTGATCACGCTGTTCCTGCTCTGCGGCGCGCTGCGGCGGGTCAATGTCTATGAAGCCTTTATCGATGGTGCCAAGGAAGGCTTTGGCGTCGCCGTGCAGATTATTCCCTACCTGGTGGCAATCCTCGTAGCCATCGGCCTGTTCCGGGCCACCGGCTGCATGGACGTGCTGATGGGCTGGCTGACGCTGGGCTTTGCCCAGCTGGGCATGAATACGGACTTCGTGCCGGCGCTGCCGGTCGGGCTGATGAAGATCCTGTCCGGCGCCGGCGCGCGCGGGCTGATGGTGGATGTGATGACGACCTATGGCGTGGACTCGTTCCAGGGAAGGCTGGCGGCGATCATCCAGGGCTCGACCGAGACCACTTTCTATGTACTGGCGGTCTACTTCGGCAGCATCAATGTGCGCAATACGCGCCACGCACTGGGTTGTGCACTGGTGGCCGATGCTGCCGGGATCATGTGTGCCGTAGGTGCCGCATATCTGTTCCGCTAGGACATGGATGCTGGAAACCGGATTTTGTCGCATCGATACAACACCATTGTGCGCAATGTCGGACATTGACACATGGCCACTTGGTGCGTCGCAACAAATCATGTATATTGGAGTCTGTCTCCTCCACCACCTCGGTGGATTCCAACCCACGCACAACCTGCGTGGGTTTTTTTTCGCCTTCGCGCCGAAACGGTCACAACCCCTGTGCACGTTTGCGCCTGCTGGCGCAGCAATCGTGCTTGGATCCTCACCACGGGGCTTGCTCGCGCCACCTTGGTGCGGCGACCTGATGCTGTGGCCGACAGGCCAGTTTTGTTGCAACGCAGCAAACGGTATCGTAGAGTGGTCTCACGACGGGCGCCCGACCGGGCAGGCCCGCGTGGATCCCGGCCCGCATGTTCGCCTCCGCCCTCCTTGCCCGCTACTGGCCTGACCCCGTCCTGCTCCGGCGCGGGATCATCTATGCACTGTCGTTCCTGGCCCTTGCCGGTATTGGCTGGCTGACCGGGGATGCAGGCTACCTGTGGTCGGCAACGGCCTCGATCTGGACCTGCCTGGCGGACCGGCAAGGCACGGCGTCGGCACGGCTATCCAGCCTGGGAGCGGTCGGCATTGGCGGGGCGGTAGCCAGCGCGCTGGGCGCGGCCGTCGCGCCTTCGCCCTGGCTGGCCGTACTGGTCGTGATGGCAGGAGGGCTTGCCGCAGGCCTGGCGGAGACGCGCGGCCCGGCCAGTGCGCTGGCGGCCAAGCTGCTCTATGTCGTGCTGGTGGCCGCGTGCCTGCAGCCTGCGGCCGGGCCTGAGCTCGCCGTGCAGGCCCTGCAAAGCGGGCTCGACTTCCTGCGCGGCGGCGTGTTCGCGTGCCTGGCTTGCCTGGCATTGATCCCGTCGACCCGCGACGACCGGCCACGCACCGAGATCGTGGCCGCATACGACGCGCTGGTCCGGCTCGCCACGGCACTCGCCGACACCCGCCACGGCAATGACCTCGCCACCTGCAAGCAGGACATCCGCAACCGCATCGAGGCTGCGCGCGGGGCCATCGAGGCCCGACGCAGCCTGCGCGACCCCAGCACGCTCCTGCACTATGGCTATGCCGTGGGTGTTGCCGACGCCCTGTTTGCGCTGCTGATCGTCGCGGGCGAGCTGCGCGAGCGCGCCGGCACCGCCCATGGCTTGCCGATGCAGCCGCCGTTGCGTCATATCGCACGCTGCATCGCCGACGCCCGCGAGCAAGTTGGCCAGGCCCTGGCGCGGCACGCGCCCGACCTGCCGGCATTGAGCGCGGCGCTGCGCCACGAACTGCGGCGCCTGACCGCGCCCGTGGCCAATGCCAGCGCCCCGCCCCCCTACCAGTCGGCACTATCCGCCCTGGCGCGCCATCCGGATTTCGACCGATGGCGCGCAAGCTTCCGCTGGCCGCGGCGCGGCATCGGGCACGGGCTGGCCCAGATGCTGCGCGGGCTGGCCGACCACGCCGCAGGCGATGCGCTGGCCACGCGCCACGCCCTGCGCCTGGCGCTGGCCGGCAGCCTCAGCCTGCTGCCGGCGCAGTGGTGGCGGCTGGACCATGGCTATTGGGTGGCGGTGACCGTGATCATGGTGCTCAGCCCCCAGTTGCAGACTACCCGGCAGGTTTCCGTGAAACGCTTTGCGGGCTCGCTGGCTGGCGCATTGTGCGCCTGTGTCATCGGCCTGCTCCATCCGGCGCCGGTGGTGGCGCTGGGCATCAGCGCGGCCTTCCTGGCCGGGGCCTATGCCAGCCGCCTTGCCGGGCAGCCCGGGGCGTTCGCGTTCTGCCTGACGCCGGCCGTGATCCTGTTCTCATGGGTGGGCGCGCCGGCCCTCGACAGCAGCCACTTTGCCGCGCTGCGCGGCATCGATACCGCGCTGGGCTGCCTGATCGCGCTGGCCACGTACTATGTGCTGGCACCGCGCGTGGAGATGTCGCGCGTGTTCCGCCATGCCGTCGACGCGGTGGCGGTCAACGCGGTCTACCTGCGAGCCGCCTTCGCGGCCAGCCGCGTGGCTGAGGCCGCGACGCCGCCTGCCGTGCCGCGGCTGGAAGCCTTGCGCATTGCCGCCGGACGGGCTTCCACCCGCGCCGAACTCACGCTGGCACAGACCGCCGGCGCGCTGGCGCCGGGCTATACCGGGGCCTACCAGCGCGTGCATGCGAGCGCACGCCGCATGGCCGCGCTGGCCGGCGTGGTGCGAGCCGGGGTGGAGTCGGGCGTTTTCACGCTTCCCGCCGGGGCTGAAGTGCGCGCACTCCTGACGCAGCTGGAAGCCCAACTGGCCGAGCTGGCGATGCGGCCGGGCCTGGCAGACGCTGCCGGCGACACCGAGCGGCCCGCGCTGCCACCCGCTGGCGCGCTCGACGCCTTCCTGGCGGAACAGGCCGACTACGCCGCCGCGCATATCGCCGCCGCCCATGCCGCGGTGGCGGACCTGCGCACGCTGGGCGCGGCCGCGCGCAAGCCGCCGGTGCGCCGGCGGGCGCACAGCGGCTGAGAGGCATCAAGAAAGAAGCTTGCCGGCCCGGCCAGCGTACCGGCCGGGCTTTACGGAACGCGGCAATGGCCTATATTGATCTAATACGCTCGCCGCCAGCACGAGGCACGCCATGTCCGACATCACGTTCCCTCGCAGCCTCCCGACCTACTGCGCAGCCAGCCTCACGCTGTCCTGCCCCGCCACGGTCAACGGCAGTCCCACCCTGTATTCCGTCACCGCCGAGGCCCTCGAGGCCCATTTCGGCGCGCGTTCGCCGCGCGAGGAAGACCTGGTCGCAGCCTTCACCAGCAACCGCCAGCGCATCGAGCGCCTGGCCGAAAGCATGTTCGAGCTGACCGAGGCGCGCGAGATCGTGCTGCGCAGCGGCCATTTCCGCTTCGCCGGCTGAGTCCCGTCGGCTGCCCTGGCGTCCCCGATGGGGGGCACGATTTCATTCGGCCGTTCAGTCAGCCTTCGCCTCGCCGCGCACCAGCAGCACCGGCATGGTGGACTGGCGTATCACCGCCTCGGCCACGCTGCCCAGCACCAGACGGCGCACGCCGCGGCGTCCGTGCGTGCCGATCACCAGCAGGTCGGCGCCCCATTGGCGCGCGGCCTCGTTGATCGAGGCCCCCATGTCGCCTGGCACCGGCGCTTCGGTCACCAGCCGGGTTTCATGCGCCACGCCGGCCGCGGCCAGCCGCTGCGAGGCGGCCTGCAGCGCGCGCTGCCCGCTTTCCTCAAACGCCTTCTGCAGCTGGCTCGGATCGTAGTACCCGGCATCGAACATGGGCGTGCCGGTGTCCACGACATAGAGCGCCAGCACGGTGGCGCCGCCCGGAGCCGCCACGCGTATGGCTTCGCCCAGCGCCAGGTCGGACGTGCTGCTGCCGTCCACCGCCACCACGATCTTGCTGTATGCCGCGCTAGTCATAGGAATTGCCTCCGTTGGAAAGGGATGGCGGCGGTAACGCCGCCTGACTTCGATACTACACGTGCGGCAGCCGCCACGAGGCGAGCGGGATCAAGCCACGGCCACGGTAGCGGGCCTTCCCTTAAATTGACCGACCGGTCGGCATATATATAATAGGGCCAGCACTGCCCGCGATCCGGGCGGCATCCCGTCAGAGGAGACACCATGTACACGCAGAGTCTTGACCTGCCCGGCCAGCACGCCGATACGGCACCGGCCAGCGCGCCCCAGGACGAAGCCGGCCGCCAGGCCGCGTTCGACGCCTGCATGGCCGCCGACGGCAAGATCGAGCCGCAGGACTGGATGCCGCAGGCCTACCGCAAGACCCTGGTGCGCCAGATCTCGCAGCATGCGCACTCGGAGATCGTCGGCATGCTGCCGGAGGGCAACTGGATCAGCCGGGCCCCGTCGCTCAAGCGCAAGGCCATCCTGCTGGCCAAGGTGCAGGATGAAGGCGGCCATGGGCTCTACCTGTATTCCGCCGCCGAGACGCTCGACGCCTCGCGCGATGACCTGGTCGACGCGCTGCACAGCGGCAAGGCCAAGTATTCGTCGATCTTCAACTACCCGACGCTGACCTGGGCCGACGTGGGCGTGATCGGCTGGCTGGTCGACGGCGCGGCGATCATGAACCAGATCCCGCTGTGCCGCTGCTCGTACGGCCCGTATGCGCGCGCCATGATCCGCATCTGCAAGGAAGAGTCGTTCCACCAGCGCCAGGGCTTCGACGCGCTGCTGGCGATGATGCGCGGCACCGAGGCCCAGCGCGAGATGGTGCAGGACGCGGTCGACCGCTGGTGGTTCCCGGTGCTGATGATGTTCGGCCCGCCCGACGCGGCCTCGACCAACAGCGCCCAGACCATGGCCTGGGGCATCAAACGCATCTCCAACGACGACCTGCGCCAGAAGTTTGTCGATGCCACGGTCGAGCAGGCCCGCGTGCTGGGCGTGACCCTGCCCGACCCCGGCCTGCAATGGAATGCCGAGCGCGCCCACTATGACTACAGCCCGCTGGACTGGGATGAGTTCTGGCGTGTGATCAACGGCGACGGCCCCTGCAACAAGGAGCGCCTGGCCACCCGCGTGAAAGCGCACGAGGACGGCGCCTGGGTGCGCGAGGCCGCGCTGGCGCACGCCGCCAAGGTGGCCGAACGCGAAGCCCGCGCCAGCCGCGCCGCGGCCTGACAACACGCCCGAGGACGGAGACAAACGATGCAACGCAAGGAATGGCCGCTGTGGGAAGTGTTCGTACGCAGCAAGCAAGGCCTGGAACACAAGCATTGCGGCAGCCTGCATGCCGCCGACGCGCAGCAGGCGCTGCACATGGCGCGCGACGTCTATACGCGGCGCCAGGAAGGCGTGTCGATCTGGGTGGTGCCGTCAGCGTCCATCACCGCGAGCGTGCCCGAGGAAAAGCCGGAGCTGTTCGACCCGATGGCCGACAAGATCTACCGGCACCCGACGTTCTACCAGCTGCCCGACGAAGTCAACCACATGTAAGGCCCGCACCATGACTGCGTCCCCACAGCCGACCGCGCCCGCCTCGCTCGACCACCTGCCGCCGGCACGCACTGCGGGCTTGCGCTACGTGCTGCGCCTGGCCGACAACGCCCTGGTCCTGGGCCAGCGCAACGCCGAATGGTGTGGCCACGGCCCGGTGCTGGAAGAAGACATCGCGCTGGCCAACATCAGCCTGGACCTGATCGGCCAGGCACGGCTGCTGTACGGCCGCGCCGGCGAACTGGAAGGCGAGCTGACCGGCCTGCCCCGCCATGAGGACGACTACACCTACTGGCGTGCCGAGCGCGACTTCCGCAACTGGACGCTGCTGGAGCTGCCGCACCGCGGCCCGCTGGCCGGCAACGCCGCAGCCGAGCGCGACTACGCCGTCACCATCATGCGCAACTTCCTGTACAGCGCGCTGATGGTCGAGCTGTGGGAAGCATTACTGGCCAGCCGCGACGACCAGCTGGCCGCGATCGCCGCCAAGTCGGTCAAGGAAGCGCGCTACCACCTGCACCACGCGGCTGGCTGGGTAGTGCGCCTGGGCGACGGCACCGAGGCATCGCACGCGCGCATGCAGCGCGCGCTGGAGCACCTTCTGCCCTATATGAACGAGTGCTTTGCCGAGGACGCGGTCGAAACCGAGGCCGCCACGCAGGGCATCGGCGTGGTCACGGCCACGCTGCGCCCGGCCTGGGACGCCACCGTCGCCGAGACGCTGCAGGCCGCCACGCTGGACTTGCCCCAGGCCACGAGCTTTGTCTCGACCGGCAAGCACGGCGTGCACTCCGAACACATGAGCTACCTGCTGGGCGAGATGCAGGGGCTGGCGCGGGCCCATCCGGGCGCGCAATGGTAAGCGCCCGCTTCGGCGCAAAGGGTTGACCAACATGAACATCGCCGCCCTCCCCCTGCGCAACGACCGCGCCACCGACGGCCGCATCGCGCGTGCATGGGCGGCGCTGGGGGCGGTGCCGGACCCGGAGATCCCGGTGGTATCGATCCGCGACCTGGGCATCCTGCGAGATGTTCTGACCGCCGCCGACGGCGCGCTTGAGATCGTCATCACGCCCACCTATTCCGGCTGCCCGGCGATGTCGCAGATCGCCGAGGACATCGGCCGGGCGCTGGACGGCGCCGGGCTGGCGCCGTGGCGCATCCGCACCGTGCTGGCGCCGGCCTGGACCACCGACTGGATCACCCCGGCCGCGCGCGAGCGCCTGCGCGCCTTCGGCATAGCACCGCCGGGCCAGTGCGGCACGCCGGCCGCGGCGCAGCCGCTGCGCTTTGTGCCTCGCGCCGCCCGCGCGGGCGCGCCCGATGCCGTGGCCTGCCCGCGCTGCGGCAGCATGCATACGCAGGAAATCTCGCGCTTTGCCTCGACCGCCTGCAAGGCGCTGTACCGGTGCCTGGACTGCCGCGAGCCGTTCGACTATTTCAAACCTTACTGAGCCCCGCCGGGCCGAAGCCAGGCTGCCATGACTCCACAGTTCCATCCGCTGCGCGTGGCGCAGGTGCGCCCCGAGACCGCCGACACGATTTCGATCGCCTTCGAGGTGCCGGACGCGCTGCGCGACGCCTACCGCTTCACCCAGGGCCAGTTCCTGACGCTGAAGGCGCCGGTCGAAGGCAAGGACCTGCGCCGCTCCTACTCGATCTGCTCGGCCGTGCAGGACTACGACGCGCACGGCGAGCTGCGCGTGGCGGTCAAGCTGGTCGAGGACGGACTCTTTTCCACGCACCTGCATGATTCCATCGCCCCGGGCCAGGTGATCGACGTGATGACCCCCGACGGTCGCTTTCACGTGCCGCTCGATGCCGGCGCCGCGCGCCACTACGTGGCTTTTGCCGCCGGCAGCGGCATCACGCCGGTGCTGTCGCTGATCCGCACCACGCTGCAGGCCGAGCCGCACAGCCGCTTCACGCTGGTCTATGGCAACCGCAACGTCGACAGCATCATCTTCTCCGAGGCGCTGGAAGACCTGAAGAACCAGTACCTGGCGCGTTTCACGCTCTACCACGTGCTGTCGCGCCAGCCGCAGGAGGTGGACCTGCTGCATGGCCGGCTCGACCATGCCCGCGTGACCGCCTTCCTGCAGACCCTGATCCCCGTGGAAGACATCGACGCGGCCTTTGTCTGCGGGCCGGCCTCGATGATCGACGAGTCCGAGGCGGCGCTGCGCGACGCGGGCGTCGACCCGCACCGCATCCACGCCGAGCGCTTCGGTGTGCCGCTGGCCCAGGCCAGGCGCAAGCCGGCCCCGGCGCACGCCGACCATGCCGGCACCGCCGAGCTGGTGGTGGTGCTCGACGGCAAGCAGCACAGCATGCGCCTGCCGCTGGAAGACGCCGTGCTGGACACCGCGCTGGCCGCCGGCCTGGACCTGCCTTTTGCCTGCAAGAGCGGCGTCTGTTGCACCTGCCGCGCCAAGGTGCTGGAGGGCCAGGTGGACATGGAAAAGAACTACACGCTCGAGCCGTGGGAGATGGAAAAGGGCTTCGTGCTCACCTGCCAGGCGCGGGCGCTGACGCCGCGGGTGGTGGTCAGCTACGACGAACGCTGATCCGGGCACGCCGGGGCGTGTGTATTCAGACAATTGCCGACATTGGCCAGCACCGGCCGTGACTACAATGGCGGCAGGCGGCTTCGGGCTGGCGCGATGCTTGCAGGACAGTGACCGGGCGGGCGGCGATCGCGCCTGTCGCACCGCCGCCGCGGCGGTGCCAGCGAACCGTCCACCCATATACAATCACGGCCATGCAATATATCCACGTCGTCAACGGTGATGTAGCAGGCACGACCCTGCGCCAGGCCCTGGCCCAGGCTGCGCGGCCGGACCCTGTCGTGGTGCTGCGCGACGACCTGGCGGTAGGCCCGCTGGCCGACATCGACAGCACCGGCCTGATCCGCTCCGGCTTCTGGCAGCGGGTCGCCCCGCATACCGACATCGATTTCGGCGCCGAGATGCGCCAGGCGCTGGACCAGCTCCAGGGACTGCGCCAGGACAACATGGAAGTGGCCATCTGGCACGGCCAGAGCGCGGCTGACCAGCTGATGCTGCGCCGGGTGGTGTTCCACCTGTACCAGGCGCCGCAGCGGATCAATGAAGTCGCCATGGACCTGCGCGAGCTGGAAATGCCCGCGCAGGGCAACCTGGCGGCGATCGGCATGTACACGCCCGCGCGGCTGGCGCGGCGCTTTTCCACCATCGCCCCGGTCTCGGTGCTGCGCCTGGGCCGCCTCGGCTACGAGTGGCAGCAGAACGTCAAGGAAAACGCCGACGTGCGGCTCTGGAAGGGCAACACGCTGGTGCCGGCGGCCTACCACACCATCGACGAGATCATCATGGAACGCGCCCCGTCCGAGTGGACGCCCGCGGCGCAGATGGTGGGCAGCGTGATGGGCGCGATCGAGGGTCTGCTGGCCAGCGACTGGTTCGTGTTCTGGCGCTGCCGCGAGCTGATCGCCATGGGCCAGCTGGTGCTGCGCGGCAATGCTGACTCGCTCGATACCTGCGAACTGCGCCGCCATCTCGGCAGCGGTGGCACCGGCGGCGAATAAACGAGAATATGGCCCGTACCAAGGCACCCGATTTCGAGGCGCAGCGCGAGCAGATCCTGGACCTGGCCGCCGCCGCCTTTGCCAACAGCAGCTACCCCAGCACCTCGATGGCCGACCTGGCCGCCGCCTGCGGCACCTCCAAGGCGCGGCTGTACCACTATTACGAGAGCAAGGAAGCGATCCTGTTCGACCTGCTGGACCGCTACACGCGCCGGCTGATGCTGCTCGTCACTGAAGTGGAGGCCGACGCCGAGCGCCACGCGCGCACCGACAAGGAAGCCTTCGGCAACCTGATCCGCGCCTTCCTGGCCGAGTACGAGACCTCGCAGACGCGCCATATCGCGCTGATCAACGACGTCAAGTTCCTGGCCGAGACCCAGCGCGACCTGATCCTGGGCCGCGAGCGCGACGTGGTCGCGGCGTTCTCGCGCCTGCTGCGCCGGGCCTACCCGGAGCGCGTCACGCGCGAGAACCAGACCGCGCTGACCATGACCATCTTCGGCATGATCAACTGGACCTTCACCTGGCTCAAGCCGGGCGGCCGGTTGTCCTATGCAGAGTTTGCCGAGATGGTGGTCGACCTGCTCGAAGGCGGCCTGCCCGGCCGGGCCGCGGCCGCGCGCTGACGCGGCGCTGGCCCGCCACCCTGCCGCTCACATCCACTCGGCCTCTTCGCGCTGGCGCCGCTGCTCGCGGTCCTGGCGGAACATCTCTTCCAGTTCGTCGCGCGCCTGACGCGCCAGCGAGACCAGCTTCTTCTGGTCGGTGTAGTGCGGATAGAAGCGGTCGATCGCCTGGATGTTGTGGCGCCGGAAACGCAGTGCCACGTTGCGGGCCTCGGCCGGATCGAAACCCAGCCCCTCCAGCACGCGGCGGCCCAGCATCAGCGAGCCCTCGAACATCTCGCGCTCGAACAGGTGCACGCCGCGGTCCTTGAGCTGGTAGACATGTGACACATGGCGCGCCCGGGCGTAGATCTGCAGTTCGGGAAAGCGCTGGCGCACGCGGTCGATCAGTTCCAGGCTTTCGTCCATGCCGTCGATCGCCACCACCAGGATGCGCGCGTCGGCAATGCCCGCGGCCTCCAGCAGGTCCAGCCGGGTGGCGTCGCCATAGAGGACCTTGAAGCCGTACTGGCGCAGGAACTCGATCTGGTCGGGGTCGTGGTCCAGCACCGTCACGCCCACGCCCTGGGTGTACAGCAGGCGGCCGACGATCTGGCCGAAGCGCCCGAAACCGGCGATCAGCACCGGATTGCGCTGCGGCGTGATGGCCTCGTCCGGGCGGGCCTTGCCGCTGCCCAGGCGCGGCGCCACCAGCCGGTCATAGGCCAGCAGCAGCAAGGGCGTGGCCACCATCGACAGCGCCACCACCAGCACCAGCAGGGCCTCGGTCTCGCGCGGCAGCAGGCCGGCGGTGCCGGCCACGCCGAACACCACGAAAGCGAACTCACCGCCCTGCGAGATCAGCAGCGCAAACAGCAGCCGCTGCCCGCGGGCGATGGCAAAATACCGCGCCAGCAGCGCCAGCACCGCGGTCTTGGCAACCACGAAGGCGGCCACCAGACCCAGCACCAGCCAGGGCGAGTGTGCCAGCACGGCAAAGTCGATCGACATGCCGACAGCCATGAAGAACAGGCCCAGCAGCAGGCCCTTGAATGGCTCCAGGTCGGCCTCGAGCGCATGGCGGTATTCCGAATCGGCCAGCAGCACGCCAGCCACGAAGGTGCCCAGCGCCATCGACAAGCCCACCGCGTCCATCATCAACGCAATGCCCACCACCAGCAGCAGCGCAAACGCCGTGAACATCTCGCGCATGTCGGTGCGGGCGATAAAGCGCAGCGCCGGGCGCACCAGGTAGCGGCCGCCGACCACCACCGCACCGATCACCGCCACCGCCTTGCCCGCCGCCAGCCAGCCGGCCGCGCCCGGACCCGCGCCTGCGGCGCCCTGCGTGGCCAGCAGCGGCAACAGCGCGATCATCGGGATCGCGGCGATGTCCTGGAACAGCAGGATGCCGAAGCTGGCGGCCCCCGCCGGCGTGCCGAACAGGTTGCGCTCGGTCAGTGTCGCCAGCGCGATCGCGGTGGACGACAACGCCAGTCCCAGGCCCGCCACCAGCGCCACCTGCCACGGCGCGCCCGCCAGCGCCGCGACCGCGCCGATCACCAGCGCGCACGCAGCCAGCTGCGCGCCGCCGTAGCCAAAGATGCTCCGCCGCAGCGCCCACAGCTTGCGCGGCTCCAGCTCCAGGCCGATGACGAACATCATCAGCACCACGCCGAACTCGGAGAAATGCAGGATCGATTCGACATTGGTCACCAGGCGCAACGCAAACGGCCCGATCGCCGCCCCCGCCAGCAGGTAGCCCAGCACCGCGCCCAGGCCACTGCGCCGCGCCAGCGGCACCGCCACCACCGCCGCCACCAGGAACACCAGCAGCGCAATCAGGAAGTCGTGCTGGTTCATGCCTGTCCCCCCGCCGGCGCGGCGCCGGTGCCCAGCCGCCCGCAGACGTGGGCGATATGCTCGGCCAGCGCCTGGGCATCGGCATTGTTGGCGTCGTGCAGCACCACCGGCGGGAGCCAGCTCATGCCGCACAGCAAGGCGGTCTGTTCCAGCGGCAGCAGGAAGTCCCCGATCGGGTGGCCATGGGTGCCGTCCGGCCCGTAGGAATCGGCGGTGCCGCCGGTGCTTACCACCGCCAGCAAGGACTTGCCACGCAGCGCAGTGCCGCCGGGGCCATAGGCCCAGCCTGGCTCCAGCACCTCGTCGAGCCACAGCTTGAGCAGCGCCGGCACGCTGTACCAGCGCACCGGGAACTGCAGCACGATGGTGTCGGAGACCGACAGCACGCGCTGCTCGGCGACGACATCGATGTCATAGTCGACATAGCTGCGGTAGAGATCGCGTACCTGTACCTGCGGCAGCGCGGCCAAGGCATCGGCCAGCGGACGGTTGACGCGCGAACGGCTGGGCGTGGGGTGCGCGTAGATCACAACGATTGGGGGCTCGGTCATCAAAGGCGATCGGCTGGGCAAGGGGAAGTCAGACGGAGATGCGGGAGAACGCGGGATTGCGGCGTTGCACCAAATCCACATCTGGCACCACGCAACAATTCATCACATTTTCTCAAGCTTTTGATTTTATTCGATTTTTATTGATGCTGTGGTGAGACGGCGGCTTGCTGCGACGCGGGAAGCTTACGCCGAACTGACAATTCCACTACAATACTTTTGGCTCCGCATCAAGATGGTGTTTCCCCGAATCCTGCACCGAAGCAGGGAAAAGTGCCTGGAAAAACACCAACGCAGTGCTATGTTTATCTGTGATTGCACCTGGAAGGAAATAACGTGAATCCGCTCGAACTGAGCAAGGCCGTCGGCGCACTGACCGACGAAGATCTGCGCAAGGCAGCCGAAGCCGCACAGGCCACCCACCGCGCCACCGTACTGGTGCGCGAGCTGGCGGCCCACCACCGCTCGCGCCTGCTGAAGCATTTCCTCGCCCTGGGCGAGGAGGATCGCCTGCTCCGTTTTGGCCAGTCCGTGGGCGACCACGTGATCGAAGCCTATGTCGACAGCATCGACTTCGACCATGACAGCGTGTTCGGCGTCTACGACGACAAGCTCGAACTGATCGGCGTGGGCCACTTCGCCAACCTGCGCGACAACGCCCAGGGCCGCGTGGCGGAGTTCGGCGTGTCGGTGTCGGGCAGCGCCCGCGGGCGCGGCATCGGCAGCGCGCTGTTCGAGCGTGCCGCGATCCACGGCCGCAATACCAATGTGCGCACGCTGTACATGCACTGCCTGTCGCGCAACGCGGCGATGATGCACATTGCCAAGAAGGCCGGCATGAAGGTCCAGTACGCCTACGGCGAGGCCGATGCCTACCTGGAACTGCCGCCGGCCGACACCGCCAGCCGCCTGACCGAAGCGCTGGACGAGCAGCTCGCCGACCTGGACTACGCGGTGCGCCGCAACCTGCGTGACGCGCGCCGCTTCGGGCTGCGCTTCTGGCGCACCATGGTGCCGCAGAAGCACACTGCCTGAGTCCGCTGAACTCCCCCGGGCCCGCTCAATGCGGGTTCCACGCCAACGGCGCATCGCAACGATGCGCCGTTCTTGTTTGCGGCCTCAGGTTCGCCGTATCAAGCCGCGCCGCCCACCGGCAGCGCCGTGGTGTCCTTGATGCTTTCCAGCGCAAAGCTGGAGCGCACGTCGATCACCGACGGGTGCGCCAGCAACTGCTCCTGCATGAAGCGCGCGAAGTGTTCCATGTCTTCCACGTAGACCTTGAGCAGCAGGTCCATCTCGCCGGTCATGGCGTGGCACGCGGCCACCTCCGGCCAGACCGCGATCGAGGCGCGGAACAGGTCCAGCGGAGCCTTGCCCTTGGGCGCGCCGCCATGCTTTTCCAGCCGGACATTGATATAGGCCAGCAGGCCAAGTCCGATCTTGTTGGGCTCCAGCAGCGCCGCGTACTGCCGGATCACGCCGATCTCCTCCAGCCGCCGGATGCGGCGCAGGCAGGGGCTGGGCGACAGGTTGACGCGCTCGGCCACCTCCAGGTTGGTCAACCGGCCGTTGGTCTGCAGCACTTCCAGGATCTTCCGGTCGATCTTGTCCAACTCCACCTTGCTCACGATATTGTTGCTCCGCAATATGTTTATTGGCAATTTTTTTGCGCAAATTTAGCAAGCCGTGCACAAGTACGCAATTTTTTGTGAAATTACGTCCGATTCAGGGCCGATTCTGATGAGCCGGTAGCCTTATCGGTCACTCGCGCGGCAGCCGGTCGGGCTGGGCAGACCTGTGGGGTGGCGCCACCGCAAATCGCGGCCGCGCGCTCCGCCGGCCGGAAGCAGGCAAGGATGGTGCCAAGCCCGGCAAACAGGGAAGCGGCATTCTACGGGCGTTTGCGGGCGAGGTCAGATTCTTCCCAGTGCACGCACAAGGCGAACAGGCAAAGAAAAAGCGCGCGAACCCTAAGGCTCGCGCGCTTGGTGAGGCCTGGCAAGGTCCGCTGGCGCGGCCCTGCCTGGGCCGGTCAGCCGCCGCTGGTGGACGGGGCGCCCGGTGCCGCGGGCGCCGGCTGGCTGCCCGGTGCCGCCTGGCCACGCGGGCCGCGGTCGCCGCGGTGCGAATGGTCGCGGTGCATCTTTTCCATGCCGGCGCGGATTTCGTCGCGGGTCAGCTTGCCGTCGCGGTTGGCGTCGAGCTGGTCGAAGCGCTTGGCCAGGCGCGGCAGGCCGGCGTTGGCCTCAGCCTTGGTCAGCGCGCCGTCGCCGTTCTTGTCGGCAGCCTTGAACTTCTCGTCGAACGCTGCCTGCATGCGCGCATGGCGCTCGGCCATGGTGGCCTTGCGGTGCGCGTCCATCTCGGCCTTGTCGATCTTGCCGTCGCGGTTGGTGTCGAGCTTGTTGAACCAGGCGTCGGCTTCCGCCTTGGAGATCGCGCCATCGCCGTCGGTATCGATTGCCTTCATCCACATGCCGCCACCGTGGTGCTGGTGGTGACCCATGCCGGGCTTGCCGGCTGGCGCAGCGGATGGTGCCGGGGCGCTGGCCTGGGCAAATGCGCCACCGGCGACCAGGAGGGCGGCCGATGCGGCCAGGAACTGCTTCAGGATCTGCGGCTTGTGATTGCGTTGCATGTCTTGCTCCTTTTCATCACGTTTGGCATGTACGGATTAGAACGCAGACGATGCGGGGAAGTTGGCGCTTTTAATACGATGTTACCGGGCTCACAGAAAGGCCCGCGCGCCGTAAGGGAACGCAAGCAAGCGCGAATATTTCGCGCCCGGAATCAGTCCTTCGGCGCCAGCTGGCCTTCGCCGGCCGCCTGCGGCGCCATCGCCGGCTGGTACTGGCGCGGATCGACCGGTTGCGGCTGCGGTTGGGCGGGCTGGGCCTGCTGCGCTGGCGCCTGGCCTTGCGGCTGCTGGGCCGGTGCGGCGGGCTGGCTCACCACCGGTGCCGGGGGCGGCATCGGCGTTGCCATCGGTGCCGCGGCGCCGGCGGGCGGCGTGGGCAAGGCACCGGCCGCTGCCGGTGCGCCGCGCGTGGCACCGGCCTGCAGCGGCAGCACGATTTCCTGGCGCACGCCGCTGCGCTCGATCACCACCGCACGCTGGCGGATCTCCGCCAGCCGGATCTGCGGCGACAGCTCGGCGCCGGCGCGCACCGCCTTGGGCGGGCCGCCATCGATCGACACGATTGCCGCGCCCGCGCCGCCATCCACCTCGGCCACCACGCCGATCAGCTGCACGTCGCGCGGGCCGCCCTGCGCCGAGCCGCCGAACAGCGTCGCGACCGCGCCGGTCTCGACCGCCTCGGTCTGGGCCACGCGCGCGCTCTGCGGCACCGGGATGGTACGCATCGCGCTGAAGGTCAGCACCCAGTAGGTGGCGAGCGCACACAGCGCGATAAACAGCACCAGGCTGGCCAGGCGCGGCAGCCAGGGCGCGGAGGCATCGAAGCGGAGCGAAGGCCGGAGGGACAGTTGCATGGGATCGGGACCCTGGATACCCACAAGGCGGGCAATGACGCGTGAGCGCAGACGCGCCAAGCGTACCAGAGCCCCATGACACTGTCTGCCGTGCCGGTGCCGCGCCGCCGACCCTTAGAGCAGGTCGTCGAGCAGGTCCGGCCCGAACACCTCGCGCTCGATATGCGCCACCGGCACGCCTGCGCTGACCAGCGCATGGCGCTGCGCCTGCATGAAGCCGAGCGGTCCGCACAGGTAGAAGCTGCCGTCGACAAAGCGCTGCAGGTCAGGCTGGCGCAGCAGTTCGGCCACCGGCATGGTGCCGGCGTGGTCGTAGTCGCGACCGGCGACGTCGCCCGCTTGCGGGGTTTCATAGCTGATGTGCGTGGCCAGCTGCGGCAGGCGCTCGCGCGCCCATTGCAGGTCGGCGCGATGGGCGTGGTGGCGGCCGTCGCGCGCGGCATGGGCAAACAGCACCTGGCGCTGCGAGCCTTGCGCGGCCAGCGTGCGCAACACTGACAGCATCGGCGTGATGCCGATGCCGGCCGACAGCAGCACCAGCGGACGGCGGCCGTCCAGCGCCGGCGTGAACTCGCCGAACGGCGCGCTCACCTTGAGTTCAGTGCCCTCCTGGGCATTGGCGTGCAGCCAGTTGGACACCGCGCCGGCCGGGGTGGCGCGGTCGCCGGCCTCGCGCTTGACCGAGATGCGCCAGGTCGGCAGCCCGCTTTCGGCAGACAGCGAATACTGGCGCAGCTGGCGCTGGCCGTCGTCCAGGTGCGCCTCGACGCTGATGTACTGGCCTGGGCGGAACGCACGCAGCGGCTGGCCGTCAGCGGCAGCCAGCGTCAGCGCCACCACCTGGTCGCCCTGCGCCTCGCGCCGCACCACGCGCACCGGCGTCAGCTCGCCGGCGGCCACGCCGGTGCGCTGGTACAGGCGCGCCTCGGCGGCGATCAGCTCGCCGGCCAGCAACCAGTAGGCCTCGTCCCAGGCGGCCAGCAGCGGCGGCGTGGCGGCCTCGCCCAGCACCGCGGAGATGGCGCCCAGCAGGTGGCGGCCGACGATCGGGTAGTGCGAAGGCGTCAGGCCCACGGCCGCATGCTTGTGGACGATGCGCTCGAGCACCGGCCCCAGCGCCGCCGCGTTATCGATATTGGCCGCATAGGCGAACACGGCCGAAGCCAGCGACTGCTGCTGGCTGCCGTTGGCCTGGTTGCCCATGTTGAACATCTGCGTCAGCTCGGGCCGGTCCGCGAACATCTCGCGGTAGAAATGCGTGGTGATGGCCAGGCCGTGCTCGCGCAGCACGGGGACGCTTGCATCGATATAGGGGCGGGAAGCGGCGGACAGCATCAGGAAACACTCCGTTTTAAATCATGCAAATTAAATGCATGTTTTTGCTCAAAATAAAACCGGCTCTCGCCGGCCCGCACGGACAGGATCCGCTCAGGCCGAACGCCGGTTCAGGAAATCGCGATGCAGGCGGATGATCGACTCGGCCGTCTGGCTGCCGGTGACATCGGCCAGCGTGACGTCGTCCAGGGCAAGGTAGAAAGCCTGCTCGGCCACGTCCAGCGCGCGCTTCAGGCGGCAGTTGCCGTTCAGCGCACAGGGCGGGTTGTCGCAGTCGATCACCGCCTTGTGCCCTTCCAGCTCGCGCAGGATGGTGCCGATGGTCAGCCGCTCGGCGCCGGGGCCCAGTTGCAGGCCGCCGTGGCGGCCGCGCGTGGCACTGATCCAGCCCAGCTTCGACAGCCGCGCCGCCACCTTGACGAGGTGGTTGTGCGAGATGCCGAACTGCTGCCCCACCTCGGCAATGGTGATCGGCCGGCTGCCGTCGCCACGGGCGACGTACATCAGCAGGCGCAACGCATAGTCGGAAAAGCGGGTCAGTTGCATCGTGACGCCATCTTAAAAAAGATGCATCCAGGGTGCAAGTTATTTGACTGCCGGATGCCAGTTCTTAGTAACTGTGATCCGGATCAGACTTTGCCGAGGTGCCGAAGGGGCCGCCCATAAAACAGTCATGTGGCGCCGGTTATACTGACTGGCGAACCCGGCCCGACGCCCCCTCACCGGTGCGGGCCCAGCCATTCAAGCCAAGAGGTCCACCGACGATGCGCAGATTCACTCCCCAGATTGCCAGCCCCGCCCGTTCCGTGCGTGCCCGCCGTGCGCGCGGCTTCACCCTGATCGAGATCATGGTCGTGATCGTGATCCTTGGCGTGCTGGCGGCGCTGGTGGTGCCCAAGATCATGAGCCGTCCGGACGAGGCCCGCATCGTGGCCGCGCGCCAGGACATCTCGTCGGTCATGCAGGCGCTCAAGCTGTATCGCCTGGACAACAGCCGCTACCCCACCACCGAGCAGGGCCTGGCCGCGCTGGTGGCCAAGCCCACCACCGAGCCCGTGCCCAACAACTGGAAGGGCGGCGGCTACCTGGAAAAGCTGCCCAAGGATCCCTGGGGCCATCCGTACCAGTACCTGAACCCGGGCGTGCGCGGCGAGATCGACGTGTTCAGCTTCGGCGCCGACGGCCAGGCCGGCGGCAACGGCAACGACGCCGACATCGGCAACTGGGAATAAGCCCAGCCCCGCCGCCGCCCCCTGCAACCATGACCACGGCGCCGCGCCGCCGCGCGCCCGGCCCCCGGCGCCGCGGCTTTACGCTGCTCGAGCTGCTGGTGGTCATGGTGATCGCCGGCATCGTGATCTCGCTGGTGGCGGTCAACGCCTCGCCCAATGAACGGAGCCGCGTGCTCGACGACGGCCAGCGCATCGCGCGGCTGTTCGAGCTGGCGCAGGAGGAGGCGCAGCTTGGCGCCCGCCCGCTCGCCTGGGAGGGCGATGCCAGCGGCTGGCGCTTCCTGGAATCGACCCCCAACGGCTGGATCCCCATGCGTACCGACGTGTTTGCCCCGGGCCACTGGCGCCTGGCGCTGGACCAGGTCATCGTCGCCGAAGGGGGCCGCAGCACCGGCACCAGCAGCCCGCCCCGGCTGATCTTCGGGCGCGAGCTGATCGATGCCCCGCAGCGGCTGATCCTGGTGCGCGGCGATATCCGCGTGGACATTGCCGGCGACGGCAGCGGCCGCTATTTCGCCAGCACGCCATGAAACCCTGCCCTCGCGCTTTGCCCCGGCCGGCCCGGCGCGGGCGCCACGCCGGCTTCACGCTGATCGAAGTGCTGGTGGCGCTGACCATCCTGGCGGTCGCGCTGACCGCGGCGATGCGCGCGATGGGCTCGATGGTCGATGCCAGCGCGTCGCTGCAGGCGCGCATGCTGGCCGAGTGGAGCGCCGAGAACCACCTGGCCGCGCTGCGCCTGGCCAAGACCTGGCCCGAGCCCGGCGTCAGCGGCTATGCCTGCCCGCAGGGCGGCACGCCGCTGTATTGCGAGCAAGCCGTCTCGGGCACGCCCAATCCCGTTTTCCGCCGCGTCGAGATCGCGGTCTACCCGTCCGCCACGGACAAGTCCGTACGCCTGGCATGGCTGGTCACCATAGTCCCCAATGAAACCCGCAACGTGCTCTGAGCGCCGCCGCCAGCGCCAGCCCGGCGGCTTCACGCTGCTGGAGATGCTGGTCGCCATCACGCTGCTGGCGGTGATGGCGGTGATCGGCTGGCGCGCGCTGGACAGCCTGACGCGCAGCCGCGAGCGCCTCACCGACCACGATGCGCGCCTGGACGCACTGAAGGTGCTCTACGGCCAGCTCCAGGCCGATTGCGAGCACCTGGCCAACCCCACGCTGCTGCAGGCCAGCCCGGTCGAGATCGGCCAGAACCGGCTGCTGCTGGTGCGCGACCGCCGCGACGAAGGCCAGCCGCCGACCTGGCAGGCGCTGTCGTACCAGCTCGACGGCAATACCCTGGTGCGCGTGGCCGCGCCGCCGGTGAACAGCCGCGCCGGCCTGCAGTCGGCCCTGCTGGCGCTGCGCCAGGGCGGCAGCAACACCGCGCAGGTGCGGCGCGTGCTGGCCGACGTGGACGGCATCAGCACGCGCGCATGGGTGGAGCCCGCCGGCTGGCAGGCCGACAGCGGGCGCATCCGCAACGTGCTGTTCACAGGCAACGCCGCCAGCGCCGTGGCCGCCTCCGCGCCCGGCGCCGCGCTGCCCAACACCGCGGTGCGCGCGGTGGAACTGACCATCTTCGCCCGCATGGGCGACGGCGATGCGCCGCGGCAGTTCCAGAAGATCTGCATGACCGGGCTATGAGGCAAGCCAGCCGCCCGCCTCGCCTGGCGCAGTTGCGCCGCCGCCCGCGCGGCGCGGCCGTGGTCACCGCGCTGCTGATCGTGACGCTGGCCGTGGTGGTGGTGTCCGGCATGCTGTGGCGCCAGCAGGTGCAGATCCGCGCCATCGAGAACCAGCGGCTGCTGGCCCAGGCCACCTGGATCGAGCGCGCCGCCGTGGACTGGGCGCGGCTGATCCTGCGCGACGACCAGCGCCGCACCAACGTCGACGAACTGGGCGAGCCGTGGGCGGTGCCGATCGCCGAGACACGGCTGTCGGACTTCCTCGGCGCGGCACTGCGCACCGACGTCGCGGGCGAGACCTCGTTCCTGTCGGGCCGCATCCTGGATGCGCAGGCGCGCCTGAACCTGGCCAACCTGGTGATATGGACCGCCACTGGCGGCGCAGACGGCCAGCCAGGCCGCGCGGCCTCGGTCGACCCGGCGGCGCTGGCCGCATACCGCCGCCTGCTGCAGACGGTCGGCCTGAACCCGGAGCTGGCCGAGACCACGGCGCGCTACATGCTGCAGGCCGCGCAGGGCGGCAATGCCAGCGGGCAGCCGGCGCCGCGCCCGCTGGACAGCGTGCAGGGGCTGATGGCGCTGCCCGGCTACACGCCGGAGATGGTGGCGGTGCTGGAGCCCTTTGTCACCGTGCTGCCCGAGCGCACGCCGGTCAACGCCAACACCGCCGAGGCCGAGGTGCTGGCCGCGGTCATCAACAAGCTGCCGCTGGAGCGCGCGCGCGAACTGGTGCGCCAGCGCGACCGCGCCCACTTCAACAACCTGGGCAACCTGCAGACCCAGCTGACCGCGGTGGCACCGCAGGCGGATGCCGCCAACCTCGGCAACCTGCTCGACGTGCGCACGCACTACTTCCTGGTCTATGGACTGGTGCGGCACGAGCGCGCCACCCGGCTGCAGGTGTCGCTGGTCTTCCGCGGCGAGCCGCTGGGTACGGCCAACACCACCCGCGTGGTCTGGATCCAGGATGCGGACCGGCTGCCGGACCTGCGCTAGGCGGCGCCCACCAGGCCAGGCGACAGGCCGAATTTGCACGCGCGGGCAACCGGGGAGAATGGTATTGACGCGGTTTAGTCACACAGGCAAGGTATGCTGCGGCGCTGGCGCGAGCGTGGCACCAGCCTACCCGCCGCCGTCCGGCCTTCCTGGCCGCCCGCCGGCGTCCCCGCACCCCGGCATGTTTCCGACTCCGGGGCGATCCAGGGCGCATCCCAACCGGCCATGCGCCTGCCCGAGCCGTTCCATTGACGCCAAAGCAAGGAAACCTTGAGCACCACCCTGTACGTCCGCCTGCCACACCGGCCGCATGACCAGCCGCAACCGTGGCAGTTCGGCACCCTGCCGTTCGCGCTGGTGCGCACTGCCACGGCCGATACGGCGCGGCGTGGCCAGGCCCGTGCGACGCCGGAAGTGTTGCGCGAAGGCCACGCCCGCATCGCTGACCTGCCCGCGGCCGAGCGCCTGGTGCTGATCCTCGCCGCCAGCGACGTACTGCTGACCACCGCCAGCGTGCCGCCGCTGCCGCCCGCCCGTTTGAAACAGGCGCTGCCCAACCTGGTCGAGGACGCGCTCGCGACCGAGGCGCAGCCGTGCCATATCGGCGTGGGCCCTGCCCTCGACGGCAGCGCCGCGCGCGGACCGCGCCAGCGGCTGCTGATGGTGGCCGACCGCGCCTGGCTGCGCGCCGTGCTCGACGCCTTTGCCGAGCACCGCCACCGGCGCCGCCATGTGCTGGCCGCGCAGCTGTGCGTGCCGCTGGCTTCCGCCGCTGAAGCCGGCACCGAGCCGTCACTGGCGAGCGCCGACGCGCCGCCGCCGGCGGCCGCGCTGGTGGTCGAAGCCGCCGCCAGCGCCCTCGCCCGGAGCGGCGAGTTGGGCGATGAGTTAGGCGGCGAGCTGCCCGGCACCGGCTCCGACGCCGCGCGCCAGTGGCAACTGACCGTACGCACCGGCGCACACGCCGGCTACGGGTTGCTGCTGGGCGACGATGCCCTGGCCGCGTGGCAGGCGCTTGCACCCGCCGGCACCTGGTATGCCGATGCCGACGCTGCCGCCGCGGCGCCGGTGCCCGACCTGCGCGAGGCCGCCCGCGCCAGCTGGCAGCTGTGGATCGAAGGCGCGCAGGAATGCCTGCGCGAGCCGGCGCTGGACCTGGCGCAGTTTGAATTCGCGCAGGGCCGGGCCGACCGCTGGAACCTGGTGGCATGGCGCGTGCCGCTGGCATTGCTGGCGGGCATCGTGCTGGTGCAGGTCATTGGCATGAACACGCACTGGCTGCTGTTGCGGCGCGAGCAGCAGCGGCTGGAAGCCGCGCAGCTGCAGGCGCTGCGCGGCGCCTTCCCGCAGATCCAGACCGTGCTCGACGCGCCGCTGCAGATGCGGCGGCAGGTCGAGCAGCTGCGCACCGCCAGCGGCCGCAGCACGCCGGAAGACTTCCTGCCGCTGGCCGACCGCTTTGCCCAGGCCGCGCGCAGGCTGCCGCCCGACGCGCTGCAGGCGCTGGAGTACCGCGGCCGCATGCTGGTGGTGACGCTCAAGCCGGGCACGGACACGGCCGGACTGCGCAGCGCCGCGCGCCAGGCCGGGCTGCAGATGGAAGAAGACAAGGCCGGAGGTGCCGCTGGCAGTACCAGCAGCAGCGCAGGCACCCCGGTGACGCCCGGCTCGCGCTGGACCGTCAGGCCCGGCCTGTAAGCGGGCCCACCAGCAAGCATGAATCCGATGAAAGACACAGCCCGAAGCCAGACGCCACGCGCCAGCCGGCCAGGCGCGACCTCTGCGCTGCGCACGCGCCTGGCGCGGCTGCGCCCGTCCGTGCCGCAGGCGTGGCAGGAGCGCTTCAACGCCTTCTGGTCGGCGCGCAACCCGCGCGAACAGGCCATCCTGGCCGGCGGCGGCGCCCTGCTGGCGCTGGTGATCGGCTACCTGGTGCTGTGGGAACCGGCCGCCGACGGCCGCGAGCGCCTGGCGCGCAACCTGCCCAAGCTGCGCGCCGACCTGGCCGAAATGGAATCCCTGGCGCAGGAAGCCCGCGGCCTGAAGGCCACGCCGGCGCCGGCGCTGCGCGGCGACGCGCTCACGCAGGCGCTGCAGGACAGCCTGGGCCAGCACGGCCTGAAGGCGACCCGGCTGGCCGCCGGCGCCGACAACAGCGTGCAGGTGCAGCTGGACAAGGTGCCGTTCGGCGCGGTCAGCGGCTGGCTGCAGGACGTGCGCCAGCAGCAGCGCATGAAGGTGATCGACGCCCGTATCGTCTATGTTGGCGCCACGGCGCTGGTGAACGTCAGCGCGACCCTGCAGGGTCCGGGCGGCCGCAGCTGATGGTACGGCTGGAAACGCTGCGCCTGCCGCGCCGCAAGCTGCGCCAGCCGGCCGCAGGGCGGCGCCTGCGCTGGCTGGGGCTTGGCCTGGCGAGCGCCGCGGTGACCGTGGTGGCGATGCTGCCGGCGGCATGGATCGCCGCGCGCGTGGCCACGCAGACGCAGGGACGGGTACTGCTGGCCGATGCCAGCGGCTCGCTCTGGCATGGCAGCGCCACGCTGGCGCTGTCGGCCGGCGCCGGCAGCCAGACCGCGACCGTGCTGCCGGGCCGACTGCAATGGACGCTGGCGTTCTGGCCGCTGCTGGGCGGCAGCGCGCGCCTGGTGGTGAGCCACTCCGAGGCCATGGCCGCGCCGGTCGCCATCACCGTGACACCCGGCGGCTGGAGCGCACAGGCAGGCGCCATGCGGCTGCCCGCGGCGCTGCTCGAAGGCATCGGCGCGCCGTTCAATACGCTGCGCCCGGACGGCCTGATGCGCGTGGACTGGTCCACGCTGCAGGGCCGCTTTTCGGGCCAGGGCATGAGCGGCCATATGACGCTGCGCATCGAACAGGTGTCGTCGGCCGTGAGCCGGCTGCGCCCGCTGGGCAGCTACCGCGCCGAACTCGACTGGACCGGCGAGGGCGGCGGCAAGCTGCAGCTGAGCACCATCGCCGGGCCGCTGCACCTGGAGGGCAGCGGCACGCTGGGGCGGCAGGCGCGCTTCGAGGGCACCGCGCACGCCGAGCCCGAAGCGGCAACCCAACTGACCAGCCTGCTGAGCCTGCTGGGACGACGAGACAACCATGTGACAAGGCTGCGCTTCTGATGCCAGGCCAATCCAGGAGCGCCCGGAAATGACTATGAAAACCCACGCCATCCGACCTGTTTTCCATACCGCCTGCGCCCGCGCCGTGGCCCTGCTGTGCGGGCTCTCGCTGCTGGCGCCCGCGCCGCTGTGGGCCCAGTCCGGCGCGCGCACCGGCACCCCGCCCGCGCCACCCGACATCACGCCGTCCAACCGCGACCAGGTAGTGCTGAACTTCGTCAACGCCGACCTGGATTCGGTGATCAAGGCGGTCGGCCAGGCCACCGGCAAGAACTTCGTGATCGACCCGCGCGTGAAGGGCACGGTCAACCTGGTCACCGAGCAGCCGGTCTCGCGCGCGCAGGCGCTGCAGACGCTGGGTTCGGTGCTGCGCATGCAGGGCTATGCCATGGTCGAGAGCAACGGCTTCACCAAGGTCGTGCCCGAGGCCGACGCCAAGCTGCAGGGCTCGCCCACCGTGATCGGCGCCAGCCCCAGCCGCGGCGACCAGGTGGTGACGCAGGTATTCCGGCTGAACTATGAATCGGCCAACAACCTGGTGCCGGTGCTGCGGCCGATGATCGCGCCCAACAACACCATCACCGCCTACCCGGCCAACAACACGCTGGTCATCACCGACTACGCCGACAACCTGCGCCGGCTGGCGCGCATCATCGCCGCGGTCGATGCGCCGGCCTCGGGCGAGGTCGAGCTGGTGCCGCTCAAGCATGCGCTGGCCAGCGATACCGCGGCGGTGCTGCAGAAGCTGCTCGACCCCGCCGCCGCGGGCGCCGCCGGCGGCGGCGCACCGGGAGCCGATGCCAGCCTGCGCACCTCGGTGGTGGCGGAGCCGCGCAGCAATTCGCTGATGATCCGCGCCACCAGCCGCGCGCGCCTGCAGCAGGCGCGCCACCTGATCGAGAAGCTCGACCAGCCCTATGCACGCCCGGGCAATATCTGGGTAGTGCCGCTGAAGAACGCCGATGCGGTCAAGCTGGCGGCCACGCTGCGCGCCATCGTCGCCGCCGACAGCAGCTTCGCCAGCGCCACCCAGCCCGGCGGGCAGGCCGGCGGCATCGGCGGCGCGGCGGGCATGACCAATGTCTCGACGCCTGCCGGCGGGCAGTTCACCGGCGGCGCCACCGGCACCCAGGCCGGCATGCGCGGCGGCACCGGCGCGTCCGGAGGCACGGGCGGCGCCTATGGCAACTCGGCCTTCGCCGCGTCGTTCGGCACCAGCACCCAGCCGACCACCGGCGGCATCATCCAGGCCGACCCGTCCACCAACTCGCTCATCATCACCGCCAGCGAACCGGTCTACCGCAACCTGCGCGGCGTCATCGACGACCTCGACGCGCGCCGCGCGCAGGTCTACATCGAATCGATGATCGTCGAGGTGACCTCCACGCAGGCCAGCGAGCTTGGCATCCAGTGGCAGGGCCTGATCAGCTCGCCGGGCGGCAACAACAACGTCTTTGCCGGCACCAACTTCGGCACCGGCGGACAGAACATCCTGAACCTGACCCTGGCCGGGGCGCTGGCCGACAGCAACCGCACCGCCGGCATCGCCGCGGCGCAGGGGCTGGTGCAAGACATCGGCGGCCTCAACCTGGGCATCGTCAACAAGGCCATGGGGCTGGGCGCGCTGTTGCGCGCGCTGGGTTCCAACGGCAGCGTCAACCTGCTGTCCACGCCGAACCTGATCACGCTGGAGAACGAGGAAGCCAAGATCCTGATCGGCCAGAACATCCCGATCACCACCGGCTCCTATGCCCAGACCGGCGGCGCGGCCTCGGTCACGCCGTTCCAGACCTTCGACCGCAAGGACGTGGGCATCACGCTGCGGGTGAAGCCGCAGATCACCGACGGCGGGCTGGTGAAGATGCAGATCTTCCAGGAATCGTCGAACGTGGTGCAGGCAACCGCCAACCTGATCCAGGGCCCGACCACCAATGTGCGCTCGATCGAGACCAATGTGCTGGTCGACGACGGCCAGATCATCGTGCTGGGCGGCCTGATCGAGGACTCGTACGGCGACGGCGTGCAGAAGGTGCCGCTGCTGGGCGACATCCCATGGATCGGCGGCCTGTTCCGCTACGAGAACAAGAACCGCGCCAAGACCAACCTGCTGGTGTTCCTGCGCCCCTATGTGATGCGCACGGCCGGCGCCGCCGACCGCCTGACGCAGGACCGCTACGACTATATGCGCGCGCAGCAGCAGGGCTTTGTTTCGCCTAACATCATGGTGCGTGATACCAACACGCCGTTGCTGCCGCCGGCCGACGCCCCGTCCACGCCGTTCGTCGATCCGCGTGCAAACGGTCCGCTTGCCGCCCCGCTGCCGCTGCAGCAGACCCTTCCGCAGAATGCCCCGCAGCCCGGCGTGCCGGGCCAGCCACAGCCCATGCAGCCGGCACCGCAGCAGCTGCCGCAACCACCGGCGAACGCATCCCAGCCGCTGAACCCGCGCGGCGAGTCTGCGCTCCAGAACTAAGCCCCGACATGGCCAGCGAAGTCCAAACTGCCCTGCCCGCCGGCACCAGCGCGCCGGCCGAGACCCTGGAGCCGCCCTCGCCGATGGCGGCGCGGCTGGTCTCGTACGGCTTTGCGCGCGAGGCGCCGCTGCTGGTCGCGCACCAGCGCCCTGACGGACTGGAAGTCTGGGTGACCCGCGCCACCTCTCCGACCGCGCTGGCCGAGGTCGCGCGCGTGCATGGCGCGCTGCGCCTGCGCGTGCTGGAGCCCGACGCGCTGGAGCGCGCCATGGCCGATGCCTACAACCGCCAGGACGCCGGCAGCGCCGCGCAGGTGGTGGGCGAGGTCGAAGGCGAAGTCGACCTGTCGCGCCTGATGCAGGACATCCCGGCGGTGGAGGACCTGCTTGAATCCGAGGACGACGCGCCGATCATCCGCATGATCAATGCGCTGCTGACACAGGCCGCGCGCGAAGGCGCCTCGGATATCCATATCGAGCCGTTCGAGTCGTCGTCGGTGGTGCGCTTCCGCGTCGACGGCACGCTGCGCGACGTGGTGCGGCCGAAAAAGGCGCTGCACGGCGCGCTGATCTCGCGCATCAAGATCATGGCGCAGCTCGACATCGCCGAGAAACGCCTGCCGCAGGACGGCCGCATCACGCTGCGCGTGGGCGGGCGCCCGGTCGACGTGCGGGTCTCGACCCTGCCCACCGGCCATGGCGAGCGCGCGGTGCTGCGCCTGCTGGACAAGGAAGCAGGCCGGCTCGACCTGGCCAAGCTGGGCATGGCGCCCGGCACGCTGCGCGGCTTCGACCACCTGATCCGCCAGCCGCACGGCATCGTGCTGGTGACCGGGCCGACCGGCTCGGGCAAGACCACCACGCTGTATGCGGCGCTGTCGCGGCTGGATGCGCGCACCACCAACATCATGACGGTCGAAGACCCGATCGAGTACGACCTGGACGGCATCGGCCAGACCCAGGTCAACGCGCGCATCGACATGACCTTCGGCAAGGCCCTGCGCGCGATCCTGCGCCAGGACCCGGACGTGGTCATGATCGGCGAAATCCGCGACCTGGAAACCGCGCAGATCGCGGTGCAGGCCTCGCTGACCGGCCACCTGGTGCTGGCCACGCTGCACACCAACGACTCGGCCTCGGCGGTGACGCGGCTGGTCGACATGGGGATCGAGCCGTTCCTGCTGTCGTCGTCGCTGCTGGGCGTGCTGGCGCAGCGGCTGGTACGCCGCCTGTGCCAGCACTGCAAGCGCGAGGAAGTGATCGAGGTCACTGCCGCCGAGGCCGAGGTGCTGCACGCGCAGGGCAAGCCGCTGCAGACCGTGTGGCACCCGGTGGGCTGCGACAAGTGCGGCCAGTCCGGGTACCAGGGGCGCATGGGCGTCTATGAGCTGCTGACCGTCGGTGACGAGATCCGCACCATGATCCACCGGCAGGCGCCGGAGTCCGAGATCAAGCAGGTGGCACTGGCGCACGGCATGCACACCATGCGCGGCGACGCGCAGCGCTGGATCGACAGCGGCGCGACCTCGCTTGAGGAAGTGCTGCGCGTGACGCGCGACTAAAGCGGAGCCGCCCGGATGCCAGCCTTCCGCTATGAAGCCGCCGACGCCGCCGGCAAGACCGACCGCGGCGTGATCGAGGCCGACAGCCCGCGCCAGGCGCGTTCGCAGCTGCGCGCGCGCGGGCTGACACCGCTGACCGTCGACCCGCTCGCCGGTGCCGGCCTGGCGCCGCGCAGCGGCAGCCAGCTGTTTGCGCGCAAGCTGTCGACGCAGGAACAGGCGCTGTTCACGCGCCAGCTGGCCAGCCTGATCGTGGCCGGGCTGCCGCTGGACGAGGCGCTGGGGGCACTGGCCGACCAGGCCGAGCGCGCCTATGTGCACGAGCTGCTGGCCGGCATCCGCGCCGAGGTGATGGGCGGCAGCTCGCTGTCGGTGGCGCTGGCCCAGCATCCGCGCGACTTCCCCGACATCTACCGTGCGCTGGTCTCGGCCGGCGAGCACTCCGGCCACCTGGGACTGGTGCTGGAGCGGCTGGCGGGCTATATCGAGTCGCGCAACACCCTGACCTCCAAGATCCGGCTGGCCTTCACCTACCCCGCCATCGTCACGGTGGTGGCATTCGCCATCGTGATCTTCCTGCTGTCGTACGTGGTGCCGCAGGTGGTGAGCGTGTTCGCCAATACCAAGCAGAAGCTGCCGATGCTGACCATCATCATGCTGGCGCTGTCGGACTTCGTCCGGAACTGGTGGTGGGCAGCGCTGGCGGTGCTGGCGGCGGCAGCGTTCACAATCCGCAGCGTGCTGAAGCAGCCCGCGGTGCGGCTGGAATGGCACCGCTGGCTGCTGACCGCGCCGCTGCTGGGCAAGCTGATCCGCGGCTACAACACCGCGCGCTTCGCCGGCACGCTGGCGATCCTGGTGTCGGCCGGCGTGCCGATCCTGCGCAGCCTGCAGGCGGCGGGCGAGACGCTGACCAACGAGGCGCTGCGCGCCAACGTGGAAGACGCCAACACGCGCGTGCGCGAAGGCGCCTCGCTGGCGCGCGCGCTGGCGGCGCAGAATCAGTTCCCGCCGGTGCTGGTGCACCTGATCCGCTCCGGCGAAGCCACCGGCAATCTGCCGGTGATGCTGGACCGCGCCGCGCAGGGCGAGGCGCAGGAACTGGAACGCCGCACGCTGTTCCTGACCAGCCTGCTGGAGCCGCTGCTGATCCTGACCATGGGCGTGGTGGTGCTGCTGATCGTGCTGGCGGTGCTGATGCCGATCATCGAGATCAACCAGCTGGTGCGGTAAGGACCTCTGCCAAAGAAAACGCCGGCGCGAAGCCGGCGTTTTCTTTGGCGGGCAGGGCCGGCATGGCGCCGGCCGGCCACATCACTCCGCTTTCTTGGCCGGGCGCTTGCGCGTCTTCCTGGCCGGTGCCCGGGCAGGCGCCGCCTCGGCAGTGGCTGCCTCGGGCTGGGGCTGGGCCTCTGGCTGCGCTTCAACCTGCGCCGACAGCACTGTCGTGCCCGGCGCGGCAAAGATCGACTGGTCGATCGGCCACGGGGTTTCGCTCAGCGTCACGTCGGGGCGGCGCGTGGCGCGCTTGCGTGCGGGGCGGGCCTTGGACTCAGCCTGCGGCGCTGCCTCCGCCGCCGGCTCGGCCACTTCGGCGGCGACGACAGACAGCTCGATCTCGGGTTCGCGCACTGGCACAGGCTCAGGCGCCGCCTCTGGCTGGGCCACGGCGGGCGCAGGCGGATCCGCGGGCACGGGCGCCGGTGCCGGCTGGCGGCGTGCTTCAGGCTGCGCCGGACGCTGCTGCTGTTGCGGTTGCGACTGCTGCTGGCCGCGGCCATCGCCCTCGCCACCGCCCTTGGCGCGCTTCTTCAGGCGCACCCAGATGGTCTTGTTGTTGCCGCCGTTGCGGGTCTCGACCTCGAACAGGCCGGTGGCCTGCACCAGCTCCGAAAGCTTGCCGTACCCGTAGTTGCGCGAATCGAATTCCGGCGCCTGCTTGGCGATGTGGTTGCCCATGCTGCCCAGCGTCAGCCAGCCGTCCTCGTCCGACACCGCCTGCGCCGCACTCTGCAGCAGGCGCACCAGGCGCGAATCCTGGCGCAGCTCGCCGGTGCTGCGCTTGCGCGTGGGCGCGGCAGCCCCGTCGACGCCTTCGGTCCCTTCCGTATCCGCATCGGCGCGCAGGACGTCGGAGTAGATGAACTTGTCGCAGGCGGTGACAAAGGGCTTGGGGGTCTTGCGCTCGCCAAAGCCGTACACGGTCAGCCCCTGCTCGCGAATGCGCGAGGCCAGCCGGGTGAAGTCGCTGTCGCTGGAAACGATGCAGAAGCCGTCGAAGCGCCCGGTGTACAGCAGGTCCATGGCGTCGATGATCATGGCGCTGTCGGTAGCGTTCTTGCCCACGGTGTAGCGGAACTGCTGGATCGGCTGGATCGAGTGCGACAACAGCCGCTCCTTCCATCCGGCCAGGTTGGGCCGGGTCCAGTCGCCGTAGATGCGCTTGACGGCGGCCACGCCATACTTGGCGACCTCGGCCAGCAGGCCTTCGACGATGGCGGGCGCCGCGTTGTCGGCATCGATCAGCACGGCCAGGGTCGCGGTGCCCTGGCGGGGGGAATTGGTCATGTTCAGGTAGTCACTGGTTTGCCCGTCCCATGCGTGCATCAGGACGGCAATCGGAAATCAGGTTGCACCAGGCTGGCTGTGCAGATGTGGCGCATCGCAGGCAGCCCGGCAGCGGCACGGGCCATCTCGATGCAACGCAGTGTACACGCGAACCCCTGTCCATACGGGAAATCACGGGCACGGCGGGCACGCTTTGTGCTGCATTGCAAGGTACCGCCGATTTTGTGGCGGTGCTACCATGCCGCGCAGAGACACGACCGTCCAACACCTTCACAAGAGGTCATGAGGCGGTCGCCCACAACTGTAGGTGTCGGTGATCCCGACAGCACGCCCATAGAGGAGCACCTATGAATGCCCCCCTGACCTCCCCGGTCAGCGACGCCATCCGCCGCGCGCTCGAAAACGTTTCCCTCGAAGACAAATACACGCTGGAGCGTGGCCGCATCTATATCAGCGGCACGCAGGCCCTGGTACGCCTGCCGATGCTGCAGCAGGAGCGCGACCGCGCCGCCGGGCTAAACACCGCCGGCTTTATCTCCGGCTACCGGGGCTCGCCGCTGGGCGCGCTCGACCTGTCGCTGTGGAAGGCCAAGAAGCACCTTGCCGCGCACAACATCGTGTTCCAGGCTGGCCTCAACGAGGACCTGGCCGCGACTTCGGTATGGGGGTCGCAGCAGGTGAACATGTATCCGGACGCCAAGTTCGATGGCGTGTTCGGCATGTGGTACGGCAAGGGGCCGGGCGTGGACCGCACCGGTGACGTGTTCAAGCACGCGAACTCGGCGGGATCGTCGAAGCACGGCGGCGTGCTGGTGCTGGCCGGTGACGACCACTCGGCCAAGTCCTCGACGCTGGCGCACCAGTCCGAGCACATCTTCAAGGCCTGTGGCCTGCCGGTGCTGTACCCGTCCAACGTGCAGGAATACCTGGACTACGGCCTGCACGGCTGGGCCATGAGCCGCTACTCCGGCCTGTGGGTGGCGATGAAGTGCGTGACCGACGTGGTGGAATCGTCGGCCTCGGTGGAGCTGGATCCGCACCGCGTGCAGATCGTGCTGCCGGACGACTTCATCATGCCGCCGGGCGGCCTGAACATCCGCTGGCCGGACCCGCCGCTGGAACAGGAAGCGCGCCTGCTCGACTACAAGTGGTACGCGGGTCTGGCCTATGTGCGGGCCAACAAGATCGACCGCATCGAAATCGATTCGCCGCACGCGCGCTTCGGCATCATGACCGGCGGCAAGGCTTACCTGGACACGCGCCAGGCGCTGGCCGACCTGGGCCTGGACGATGCCACCTGCTCGCAGATCGGCATCCGCCTGTACAAGGTCGGCTGCGTGTGGCCGCTGGAGGCGCATGGGGCGCGCGCCTTTGCCGAAGGCCTGCAGGAAATCCTGGTGGTCGAAGAGAAGCGCCAGATCATGGAGTACGCGCTAAAGGAAGAGCTGTACAACTGGCGCGACGACGTGCGCCCCAAGGTCTACGGCAAGTTCGACGAAAAGGACAACGCGGGCGGCGAATGGTCGATCCCGCAAAGCAACTGGCTGCTGCCGGCGCACTATGAGCTGTCGCCGGCGATCATCGCCAAGGCCATCGCCACCCGGCTGGACAAGTTCGAGCTGCCGATCGACGTGCGCGCGCGCATCACCGCGCGCCTGGCCATCATCGAGGCCAAGGAAAAGGCGCTGGCCACGCCGCGCGTGACGGCGGAGCGCAAGCCGTGGTTCTGCTCGGGCTGCCCGCACAACACCTCGACCAATGTGCCCGAAGGCTCGCGCGCGCTGGCTGGCATCGGCTGCCACTACATGACGGTGTGGATGGACCGCAATACCAGCACCTTCAGCCAGATGGGCGGCGAAGGCGTGGCGTGGATCGGCCAGGCGCCGTTCGCTGGCGACAAGCATGTGTTCGCCAACCTGGGCGACGGCACCTACTTCCACTCCGGTCTATTGGCGATCCGCGCGTCGATCGCGGCCAACGTCAACATCACCTACAAGATCCTGTACAACGATGCGGTGGCGATGACCGGCGGCCAGCCGGTGGACGGCCAGTTGTCGGTGCGGGACATCGCCTGGCAGGTGCATAGCGAAGGCGCGAAGAAGATCGTCATCGTCAGCGACCAGCCGGAGAAGTACAACGGCGCGATCAAGCTGCCCGAAGGCATCGCCATCCATCACCGCGATCAGCTCGACAGCGTGCAGCGTGAGCTGCGTGAGGTGCCGGGCTGCTCCATCCTGATCTACGACCAGACCTGCGCCACCGAGAAGCGCCGCCGCCGCAAGCGCGGCACGATGGAGGATCCGCAACGCCGCGCCTTTATCAACGACGCGGTGTGCGAAGGCTGCGGCGACTGCTCGGTCAAGTCCAACTGCCTGTCGGTGGAACCGCTGGAAACGGATTTCGGCACCAAGCGCCAGATCAACCAGTCGTCGTGCAACAAGGACTTCTCGTGCGTGAACGGCTTCTGTCCGAGCTTTGTCACGGCCGAAGGCGCGCAGGTGCGCAAGCCCGAGCAGCACGGCGTGTCGATGAACACCCTGCCCGCGCTGCCAGAGCCTGAGCTGCCGCCGATCCGCCGCGCCTACGGCATCCTGGTGACCGGCGTGGGCGGCACCGGCGTAGTGACCATCGGCGGCCTGCTCGGCATGGCCGCGCACCTGGAGAACAAGGGCGTCACCGTGCTCGACATGGCGGGCCTGGCGCAAAAAGGCGGCGCGGTGCTGTCGCACGTGCAGCTGGCCGCGCGCCCGGACGACCTGCATGCCACGCGCATCGCAATGGGCGAGGCGGACCTGGTGATCGGCTGCGATGCGATCGTGTCGGCCACCGACGAAGTCATCTCCAAGACCCAGGCCGGCCGCACCCGCGCCGTGGTCAACACCGCGCAGACGCCGACCGCCGACTTCATCAAGAACCCGAAGTGGCAGTTCCCCGGCCTGTCGGCCGAGCAGGATGTGCGCACCGCGGTGGGCGAGAAGTGCGAGTTCATCAACGCCTCGGGTCTCGCCGTGGCGCTGCTGGGCGACGCGATCTACACCAACCCGCTGGTGCTCGGCTATGCCTGGCAGAAGGGCTGGATCCCGCTGACGCTGCAGGCGCTGGAGCGCGCCATCGAACTCAACGGCGTCGCTGTCGAGAAGAACAAGGCCGCGTTCGACTGGGGCCGGCATATGGCGCACGACCCCGAGCACGTGCTGTCGCTGACCGGCAAGCTGAAGAACACCGCCGAAGGCGCGGAAGTGGTCAAGCTGCCGACCTCGAGCGGCGCGATGCTGGAGAAGCTGGTCGCCCGGCGCATGGAACACCTGACCGCCTACCAGGATGCCGCGTACGCGCGCACCTACCGCGAAGCCATCGACCGCGTGCGCGTGGCCGAAAGCACGCTGGCTGGCAGCGGCAAGGCCCTGCCGCTGACCGAGGCTGCGGCGCGCAACCTGGCCAAGCTGATGGCGTACAAGGACGAGTACGAAGTGGCGCGGCTCTACACCGACCCTGTCTTCCTGGACAAGCTGCGCGCCCAGTTTGAAGGCGAGCCGGGCCGCGACTACCAGCTCAACTTCTGGCTGGCGCCGCCGATTAACGCCAAGCGCGATGACAAGGGCCACCTGATCAAGCGCAAGTTCGGTCCGTCGACGATGAAGCTGTTCCGCGTGCTGGCCAAGCTGAAGGGCCTGCGCGGCGGTGCCTTCGACATCTTCGGCAAGACCGCGGAGCGCCGCACCGAGCGCGCGCTGATCGGCGAGTACCGGGCCTTGCTGGATGAACTTGTGGCGGGCCTCAATGCCGCCAACTACGACACCGCGGTCACGCTGGCGAACCTGCCGGACGATATCCGCGGCTTCGGGCATGTGAAGGAAAACAACCTGAAGGCGGTACGCGGGCGCTGGGCGAAGCTGCTGGAGCAGTTCCGGCATCCGGAGACGGCGCAGCGCGCGGCCTGACTGGCCATGGCATGACACAACGGCCTCGCTTCGCATGAAGCGAGGCCGTTGTGCTTTCAGGGCTGTGCCAGCGTCGCTTCTCCCGGCTTCACATACATCGAGTTGCGCGGCTGCGCCAGCACGCGCCGCACCATCGGCTCGAAGAACGACAGCGGCAGCGTGTCGTAGTCCGTCATGAAGGCGGCACCGTCGTACTTGCGGCAGAACTCCGCGGTGCGCTCGAACAGTTCGGGCTGGCTGCGGTACTGCTCGCGCAGGTTGCGATCCAGGCCGAGGTGATGGAAGAAGTAGTAGCCCTGGAACACGCCGTGCTTTTCCACCATCCACAGGTTCTCGGGGCTGACGAATGGCTTGAGGATGGCGGCGGCAATGTCTGGATGATTGAAGCTGCCGAGCGTATCGCCGATATCGTGCAGCAGCGCGCAAACCACGTATTCCTCGTCCTGGCCGTCGCGGTGCGCCAGTGTCGCGGTCTGTAGAGAATGCGTGAGCCGGTCCACGGGGAAGCCGCCGCAATCGCCATCCAGCAGGCGCAGGTGCGCCAGCACGCGATCCGGCAGCGCCCGCGCGAACGGCATGAACTCGGCGGAGATGGCGGCCCAGTCCTCGCGGGTGCCGTGTTCCATATGGCTGAAGGTGGCGCGTGCAGGCGCGTGGGTGTCGCTCATGCGGGTCTCCTTTGGTGGCAGCGTGCGCGATGGCCGCGCATCGTCTCGTCATGTCTTGCAGGCATTGTGGCACCCGCAGCGGCGCTACACTGTCAAAAAGCTAACAATGTGCCGGCATATTGCGGCGCACCAACAAGCATGCTGATCCGTCCTTTCCGCCCGGAAGACCAATCCTGCGTCATTGCCTTGTGGCAGGCCTGCGGCCTGACCCGTCCGTGGAACGACCCGCAGCGCGATATCGCGCGCAAGCTGACCGAGCAGCCTGAACTGTTTCTGGTCGGCGACATCGACGGCCGACCCGTCGCCACTGCCATGGTGGGGTTCGACGGGCATCGCGGCTGGGTCTACTATCTGGCGGTACAGCCCGACCTGCAGGCCAAAGGGTACGGGCGCATGCTGATGGCGCATGCCGAGCAGTTGCTGATCGAGCGGGGCTGCCCCAAGATCAACTTGCTGGTACGCGCAGGCAACCGCGCCGTGATCGATTTCTACGACAAGCTGGGCTATGCGCCCGATGAAGTGGTCAGCCTGGGCAAACGACTGATTCCAGATATTTAGTGGGCACGCCGGACCGACCTCAAGGAGACGACATGACTTTCCACGGAAGCTGCCACTGCGGCGCCATTGCCTTCGAAGTGGAGGCCGACGGCATCCCCAGCGTGATCCGCTGCAACTGCTCGATCTGCCGCCGGCGTGGCCACCTGCTGTGGTTCGTGCCGCGCGCGACGTTCAAGCTGGAAACGCCGGAGAGCAATGCCTCCACCTACCGCTTCAACACCATGAAGATCGCGCACCGCTTCTGCCCGGTGTGCGGCTGCGGTCCGTATGCGGACGGGCAGGACAAGGACGGCAAGCCGATGGCCGCAGTCAATGTGCGCTGCCTGGACAATGTCGACCTGGACAGCCTGAAGGTCATCGACTACGACGGACTGCACCACTGAGGCCGCCATGTTCCGCATCCTGGGCATCGACCACCTGGTGTTGCGCAGCGCCGACGTGGACGCGCTGCGGCGCTTCTATGTCGAGGTGCTCGGCTGCAGCGTTGAGCGCGAGCAAACCGAGCTGGGCCTGACGCAGCTGCGCGCGGGCAGCGGGCTGATCGACCTGGTCGCGCTCGACGGCCCGCTCGGCCGCGCCGGCGGCGCCGGACCGGGAGCGCAGGGCCGCAACCTGGACCATTTCTGCCTGCGCATCGACCCGTTCGATGCCGACGCGGTGCGGGCGCACCTGGCGCGGCATGGCGTGGACGCCGGCGAGGTGGCGCAGCGCTTCGGCGCCGAAGGCAAGGGACCGTCGCTCTATGTGAGCGATCCGGACGGCAACGTGGTCGAGCTCAAGGGACCGCCCGCGCCGGTGACCGCACAGTAACGCGCGTGCCCCGTGCGCGCAGTGCGCGCGGGATCGCTACAATTTCCGACTGGCCCAACGCGCCGCCGTCCATGGCGACTACCCCCGCCGGGCCCGCCATGACAACAATAGAAGCCAGCTCCGACGCGGACGCCGCCAGCACCGACTCAGACGCCAGCCCGGCACGCACCGGACCCGCGCACCCCGCCACGCCGCCGCGCCGGCTGGTCTGGATCCTCGGCCTGACCGAGACCATCTCCTGGGGCACGCTGTTCTTCGCCTTCACCGTTTTCATCGACCCCATGATCCGCAGCCTGGGCTGGTCCAAGCCCTTCCTGGCGGGCGGCTATTCGCTGGGGCTGCTGGTATGGGCGCTGTGCTCGTTCGCGGTGGGGCGGCTGCTGGACCGCGCGCCGGCGCGCAAGGTGATGGGCGCGGGCTCGGTGCTGGCCGGGCTGGGCCTGCTGCTGTGGGCATGGACGCCGTCGCAGCCGGTGTTCCTGCTGATGTGGGTGCCGATCGGGCTGGCCATGGCGACCACGCTGTACGAGCCCGCCTTCGTGGTGCTGCGCCAGGCCTATGGCGACCAGTACCAGAAGCCGATCGTGGTGGTCACGCTGATGGCCGGCTTTGCCAGCACGATCTTCGTGCCACTGGCGCAATGGCTGGTGATCCATCTGGGCTGGCGCCCGACGCTGATCGGCTTCGCCGCGCTCAACCTGCTGGTCTGCGCGCCGCTGCACGCGCGCATGCGCTACGCGCTGCATCCCACCTATTCCGGAATGACCCCCGCCGACGGCCAGGCCGGCAGCCGCGACATTGCCTGCGCCACGCTGCGCCAGCCGGTGTTCTGGGCGGTGGTGCTGGCCTTTACCGCGACCGCGGTGGTGGCCTCGCTGCTGGGCGCGCACCTGATCCCGATGCTGACGGAGAAGGGCATGCCAGTGGCGCAGCAACTGGTAGTGGCGGCGCTGATCGGCCCGGCCCAGGTAGCGGGCCGCATGCTGATGATGCGCGCGGGGGTGCGCCACCCGGTGCGGCTGTCGCTGCCGGTCTATGCGCTGATGGGCGCCGGGCTGCTGTGCCTTGCGCTGGGGCACGGCGCCTGGCTGATGGTGGCCGCGGTGCTGTACGGCTGCGCCAACGGCGTCAACACCATGCTGCGCGCGATGGCCATGCCGGAACTGATCTCGCGCCATCACTACGCCACGCTCAACGGCCTGATGATGACGCCGGTGTTGCTGATGCAGGCCGCCGCGCCGTGGCTGGGCGCGCTGCTGTGGCGTGCCGCCGGCGGCTACTGGCTGATGCTGTGGGTGATGGTGGCGCTGGCGCTGGGCGCGCTGCTGGCCTTCGGCTACGCGCTGCACCGGCGCGGACTGCTGCGCGTGGATGGCGCCGGCCGGTAGCACGGCGTTGTCATACCCGCCTCACGCCGATGCGGGACAATGACGGCTTTTGCAGGGCCACCGCTGCCCCGCCTGCCGCACCCTCCCATGCCTGATCCGCACTCCCCGACGGCTTCCGCGCCCTTGCCGGCCGCGGTGTCGCGCGCCACGCGCGGCACCATGGCGCTGTTCTTCGTCAATGGCGCCACCTTTGCCACGTGGGGCGTGCATATTCCCACCATCAAGGCACGCTTCGGCCTGTCCGACGCGATGCTGTCGCTGGCGATGCTGGCCGTGGCCGGCGGCGCCATCCTGGCGATGGGCCCGGTCGGGCGCTGGGTGGCGCGCGCGGGCAGCGCACGGGCGTCGATGACGGGCGGGCTGCTGTTTGCGCTGGCCACGGTGGCGATCCTGGCGATGCCGTCGTTCTGGCTGCTGCTGCCCGCGCTGGTGGCGTTCGGCATGGCCAATGCGGCCTTCGATGTCGCCATGAACGCACAGGCCGCCACGGTCGAGTCCAGCCGCACGCGGCCGGTGATGTCGGCGCTGCACGGCATGTTCAGCCTGGGCGGCATGGCCGGTGCGGGCGCGGGCGGCCTGATGCTGTCGCTGGACGTGGCGCCGCTGGCACATGCGGCGATGATGGCAGGCGTGACCGCGGCGGTGGCGCTGGGTACGCTGCCCGGGCTGCTGTCGGACCATCCGGTGCTGCCATCGGCGGCCCACCACCGCGACCACGCGGTGCGCGCGCTGTGGCTGCTGGGCCTGCTGGCGTTCCTGGGCCTGGTCGGCGAAGGCGCGATGTACGACTGGACCAGCGTCTATATGCGCGACGTGGCGCAGGCGCCCGATGGCTGGATCGGCCTGGGCTACGCTGCGTTCTCGGGCGGGATGGCGTGCGGACGCTTCGGCGGCGACCGCCTGCGCGCGCGCCTGGGCGACGGCGCCACGCTGACTGGCAGTGCCTGGCTGGGCTTTGGCGGCATTGCGCTGGCGCTGCTGGTGCCGCTGCCGCTAGCCGCGCTGGCGGGCTTTACGCTGATGGGGCTGGGCGCGGCCAATATGGTGCCGATCTTCTTCGTTGCCGCGTCGCGGCTGCCGGGCGTGGCGCCGGCCGAAGCAATTTCGCGCGTGGCGCGCTTTGCCTACCTGGGGCTGCTGCTGGGGCCGGTGCTGATCGGCGGGGTCGCGCACCTGTCCAACCTGCGCATCGGGCTGGCGCTGGTGGCGCTGACCATGGGCTGGATCGCGCTTGCGGGCGCGCGCTCGGCACGGCGCTACCTGCCGGCGCGCGCCGGCGCCCAGGCCCTCGAACACGAAGCTGTCCATGGCGAGCACGCCATAGGTCACCTCATCGGCAACCCGCGATACGCTGGCCGGCGCCGGCCCTGCGCCACTGGCAGCCTGCGGCCCCAAGGCCGCGCCCAGCGCCACGAAGAACGGCAGCAGGTGCTCGTCGGTCGGGTGCGCGCGGCGCGCATACGGCGCCTGGGCGCGGTAGTCGGCAATGCGGCTGGTATCGCCGCTGGCCAGGGCCTCGTCGAGGGCTTCCGCCATCCAGCCGCGGAAGGCTTCCACATACGGCTCGGCCTGCGGCCCATGCTGGTCGCGCCGGCCGCCGCCAAACACTTCCTGCAGGTTGTGCGTGAAGCTGCCGGAGGCCAGCACCAGCACGCCCTCGTCGCGCAGCGGGGCCAGCGCGCGGCCGATCTCGATCTGCGTTGCGGGCGACAGGTAGGGGTTCAGCGCCAGCTGCACCACCGGCACGTCGGCATCCGGGAAGAAGTGGCGCATCGGCATCCAGGCACCGTGGTCCAGCGGGCGTTCGTCGTCCTGGCCGACAAACCCGGCACCGGGGACCGCTGCCGCCTCGACCAGGGCCTTGACCCGCCCGGCCAGCGCCGGCGAACCCGGGGCGTCGTAGCGCAGTGCGTACAGCTCGCGCGGGAAGCCGCCGAAATCGTGCCAGGCTTCCTGGCGCTCGCGGCTGGAGACAGCCAGCGTGCTGTAGATCCAGTGCGCCGAGATCACCAGCACCGCGCGCGGGCGCCGGGTGCGCAGTTGCCCGCCCAGCGCATCGAAGGCGGCGCCGGTGGGGCCGGGATCGATGGCGAGCATCGGGGAACCGTGGGAGATGTAGAGCGAGGGAAGCATGGCAGGACCACCTTCAAACTGTTTGTGTACCTGCAACCAGTTTGGCAAAGATCCGCGCTAGGCACGGGCGCCATTTGCGGACACGTCGTGCAAAAAAGTTGAACGGCCGGGCCCAGCGTGGCGTGGCGCACACAGCGCCTCGGTCACCGGCAACGCAGCCAGGGGCGATCGGCCTATGATGCAACCGTGAGCCCCCGGCGGTGTCGTCCGGCGGGGCTCCTGCAACGCCTTGATGCCACCGGCACGCCCCGCGCGCCATGCGTGGCCGGAGACTTCGGTGGTACCGCGCATCCCGCGCCGCCCCGGGCGGCACCCTCCCTTCCTGGCCCACTGGTGGCAACCGGGCGTCTACGGCAGCGTGCCCGCCGTCGCCCTGTGGATCCTGGCGCGCCTGCCGGCCGGCTTGCTGGCATCGCTGGCCGGCACGCCCGCTGCGGCAACCTGGCTGAACCATGCCGGCGACACCGTGTTCGTGACCGGCTGGGCCGCCAGTGCGCTGCTGCTGTGGCTCACGCGCCGCCGGCCGGCGCCCACCCATCCGGCCATGCCGGCTACGCCGCCCTCCCCGCCCTCCGGACCGTCGACCCGGCGCCATCCGGCCGCATGACCGGCGCCGCGCCGATTTAAGGCGGCAGCAGTCCGATCTGAAAGATTTCGCGCGACGCTCCCTCACAATCCTGCGCCGCTAGAATGCGCGGGAGATTGCCGCACGGCAGCGCGCTGCGGCACTGACTGCACAGAGATTGTCCATGTCCGCACGCCAGCGACACCGCCGGTTCCACCCCGCGCCTAGCCGCCGCTCGCGGCCCCTTTGGCGGGCGGCCCTGGCCGCCATGGGCGCGGCGGCGCTGCTGGCCGCCGGCGCGGCACATGCCCAGAGCGCGCCCGGACTGCGCCTGGCCGGGGCCAATGTGCAGCGGCACGCCAACGCGGTGCTGTCGCTGATGGCGTACTCGGTGGTGCCGGACCTTACCTCCAGCTCGCTGTCGATCAACAACACCAGCACCGACGATCCCGGCATCGTCATGTCGCAGCTGGGCGGCGGCTTCACCATCAGCAAGTCGTTCCCGCTCTACCTGGAAGGCGCCATTGCCTACAGCCGCTACGATCCCACCTTCATTGCCACCAATGGCGCCGAATCCCGCGCCATCCCGACCCGCTGGAACACCTTTTCCGGCACCATCGGCGTGGGCTGGGACTTTCCGCTGACGGCCAACAAGGAACTGGTGTTCCGGCCGATCTTCAACGCCTCGCTGGGCAATGTCTCCAGCGACCTGTCAATCGGCAAGTTCGCGGTCGAGCAGGTCACCGACCGCCAGCTCAACTTCCTCGACGGCGGCAGCCTGAATGCCTACGGGCTGGGCGGGTCGGTGATGCTGGACTGGGAGCACTACCGCGAGAACTACGAGATCGACGTGGAACTGCGCTACACCAATATCCACCTGCAGAGCTTCGGCGGCACGTCCAGCGCGGTCACGGGCACGGCCACGGCGCAGACCGCCAACCTGTGGGCGCGCTGGCGGGCCCCGACCGGGATGCATGCGTTCGACCGGCCGGTACGATACGTGCTTGAGCTATCACATTCGCATTATCTTGGCAGCCAGGCCGGCATCCTCGGCTTCAACTACCTGACCACGCTCGGCACCGGGCTGGAACTGGACACCAGCGCGCACGAGGTCTTTGTCACGCGGATCCGGGCGGTGCTGCGCTATGTGTTCGGCAACAACGTGTCGGGCGTCTCGCTGGGGCTGGCGGTCAGCTTCTGAGCCTGGCCTGGCCTTATTGGGTTGGCGCCGAACCAAACAGTGCGCGCGGACAACCCAACCTAGCTCGCCTCGTGCTCGTCCCGGTGGATATTGATCACATGCCGAGCCTCGAAGCACAGCGGCATGCCCGGGTTCATCTCCTCGGTGCAATACGGCTGGTTATCGAGCTCGCCGGTATAAAGGCTGCCCTCGCGCCCGGTAACGATCACCCACATCCGCTCCACGTGAACCTCTTCGCTGCCCGTCTCGTCCGCGACCAGGATGCGGAAGATCAGCTTGACCAGCTGGCCGGGTGCGAGTGCATCACGCTCCTCGCGCGGCGGCATCCAGAAGGTCTCGGGATGGGCGGCGGCGATGGGCTCGGCGTCGTCGAGCTCCCATCCGTCTTCGTCCAGGGTTGTCAATCGCATGTCCATTTTCAGCCTTCCGCAATCTCTCAGGTGCGGGCATGATCGCAGCAAATGCGCCGGTCGGCGAGAGCCTGGCCGGCGTGCGGGACTTTCAACAGGGAACATGTACCCATGACAAGCAAGAAGGAAGCAGCGGTGCGCTGCGGCTGGTGCGGCACGCTGGAGGACTATTGCCACTACCACGACACCGAGTGGGGCTTTCCGGTCGCCGACGACCGCCGGCTGTTCGAGAAGCTGTGCCTGGAAGGCTTCCAGTCCGGCCTGAGCTGGCTGACCATCCTGCGCAAGCGCGAGGCCTTCCGCAAGGCATTTGCCAATTTCGACATCGAAAAGGTGGCGCGCTTCGGCGAGCGCGATATTGCGCGCCTGCTCGGCGACGCCGGCATCGTGCGCCACCGCGGCAAAATCGAGGCGGCCATCAACAATGCGCAGCGGGCCCGCGAACTGCTGGAGACGGAATCATCGCTGGCCGCCTACTTCTGGCGCTTCGAGCCCGATCCGGCCAGCCGGCCCAAAGTGCTGACACCCGAGGTGCTGCGAACCATGGCGACCTCGCCGGAATCCACGGCGCTGTCAAAGGACCTGAAGAAGCGCGGCTGGCGCTTTGTCGGTCCCACCACCATGTACGCGCTGATGCAGGCGATGGGGCTGGTCAATGACCACCAGGAAGGCTGCACGACCCGTGCCGAGGTACTGGCTGCACGCAAGGTGTTCAAGGTGCCGCGCTAGCGTTGCGTGGACGTATACCCGGCGCGCCAGGTATACGCCGGCGTACCAGCGCCATGGCCCGCGTAAACGTCAGGCCAATGCGAACAGCGCAACGGTCCTGTCTATGTCTTTAATATTGTTTACATATGTAAACATAGTAGTAGTAGGTAAACCAGGCATCAGGCCGTGGATAAGTCACCTTTCCCCTTTTGGCTCAGGGACTTGCAGCAAAGATAACCACTGCGGGATAACCCTGATTCGCCGGGATAGCGCGGCAGTCACGTATACGTCGGCAGTGCGGGCGTCTGAGTTATCCGTATACGTCCCACAAGGCGCCCCCAGGCGGGGCACAGCTTGTCCGGCCGGTTATCCCCAGCAACCGGCAAAGATGTCCACAGGCCGGGCTCAGGCAGCGCTGGCCTGGCTGCTCATGTATACGGATACGGGATCGACGTGCGTCATCACGTTGAGCACGTGATGGTTCTCCAGGGTGCGGCGCCGGGCTTCGACCGCGATCGCATGCCCCTGCGCCACCGTCAGCGCGGCATCGATCTCCAGGTGCACGTCAACCAGCACCTGGTCGCCCATCTTGCGGGTGCGCAGGTCGTGCAGGCCCAGCACGCCGGGCGTGCCCAGCATGGTCGCGCGGATCGCCGCGACGGTTTCCTCGTCGGCCGCGCGGTCCATCAGGTCGTTAAGCGCATCCCAGCCGAAACGCAGGCCCATGCGCGCCACCATCAGCCCGACCACGATGGCCGCCACCGGGTCGAGCATGTGGTAGCCCAGCAGGTTGCCGCCAATACCCAGCGCCACCACCAGCGACGAGGCCGCATCCGAGCGCGCATGCCAGGCATTGGCCACCAGCATGCCCGAGCGCACGCGCCGCGCCACCGCGAGCATGTAGCGGAACAGCAGTTCCTTGGACACCAGCGCGACCAGCGCCACCCACAAGGCCACTGGCTGCACCGGCTGCAGGCTGGCCGGGTGCTGCAATTTGTCCACCGCCGCCCACAGCATGCCTGCCCCCACCGCCAGCAGCAGCACGCCGAGTGCCAGCGACGCCGCGGTCTCGAAGCGCAGGTGGCCGTACTGGTGGTGGGCGTCCGGATCCTTGCGGCTCTGCCAGGCGGCCAGCAGCACCACGAAGTCGGACAGCAGGTCCGAGAGGGAATGCGCGGCGTCGGCGATCAGCGCCTGCGAGCCAGAGATGACACCGGCCACCGCCTGCGCGGCGGTCAGGCCGATATTGACGGCCACGCTGACCAGCGTGCTGCGCCGGCCAGCCCGGTGGCGCGCGTCGGCCTCGGCCGGGCTGGCGGCGGTGGCGTCGTCCGGAAGGCCGGCGGATGCCGGCCGCAGAGGGTTGTGTTCCGATTCCATCGGGTGACTATAGCCCAACATCCGCGATAGGCGGACCGGGCCACGGCGGCGCTGCCGTGCCGATTTCGTAACAGCGCTGGCGAAGTTCTGGTGTCGCCTTTACCGTTACACAGGACGGAAACACCCGGACACTGCAAGGAGGACCCAACGATGGCGATTCGGTCACTTGCCTCGCACAGCACATCCCAGCTGCGCCGCCTGGTCGGACAGATGCAGGCGGAAGTCGATGCATTAGAGAACCTTTCCACCCCTGACGCCGATGCGCAAAGCCGCCTTGGCTATGCCATCGGCCGCCTGCGCGACAGCATCGAGGCGGTCGAGGACGCGCTGCAGTCGCTGCGCGCGCTGCAACAGGTACGGCCCTCGGCGATGAAGGCCCGCCGGCCGACCCGGGTGGCCTAGCCTACCCGCGCCTGCACGCTGGCGCGACCCACACGGCCGGGCAAATCACTCGCGCTCCTTGTTGTCCCCATGGGCCGGCTTACGCCGCCGGGCAATAGCGCAGCGCCCGCGACATGGCCGCGCACGCCGCCGGCACCGGGCCGATGACGGGAATCGGAAAGCGCTGGCCCAGCGCACGGGCGGCCTCGCCCAGCGGGCCGCCGCCGATGATCACGGCTTGCGCGCCGTCGGCTCGGATGCAGGTATCGACTGCGCCCGCCAGCAGGTCTTCCTGCTGCTGCGGCGCGCCGCCCAGCGCGCGCGGATCGCCCTCGGTGAAGCGCGTGCCCGTGAACAGCTCGTCCAACCCCTGCCGGCGCACGCTGGCGCTGATCGACGCCGCCAGCCGCGGCGTGGTGGTGGCGATGCCGAAGCGCCGCCGCCCGGCCGCGGCCGCGTGCATCGAGGCTTCGCCGATACCCACCACCGGCACTGACAGCTGCGCGCGCAGGGCCTCGATGCCGGGGTCGCCGAAGGCGCCGATGATCACGCCGTCGGCACCGCCGGCCAGGCGCAGCATGTCTGCATCACACATAGCCTCGGCGGCGACGGCAAGGTCGTCTTCATCGATGATCATCGGCGCCCCGCGCGAGACCGTCGCGCCGACCACGGCCGGCGGCGCGGCCATGGCCTGCGCGAACCAGGCGCGCGCGATCTCGACCATCATCTGCGTGGTGGCACTCGACGTATTCGGGTTGATCAGCAGGATGTGGCTCATGGATGTCTCTTGAGATTCAGGATTGCCAGCGCAGGGACATCGCCAGCGGGTGGCTCGATTTCCTGTTGGCTTGCATGGGATCGAACAAGGCCCCGGCGGGCGTAGGTTGGCGGCGGCAAAGGCGCGTACGCCTGTGCCGAGGAGTCAACGATAGCGTATGGCGGCTGCCAGCGCGAGATGACGGACAGCGCGGGCGGCAGAAACACAAAAGCCCCGGAAAGCGTTGGCTTTCCGGGGCTTTTGCGCGGGATATCTGGTGGACCGAAGGAGGATCGAACTCCCGACCTCTGCATTGCGAACGCAGCGCTCTCCCAGCTGAGCTATCGGCCCGTGGCGGTTGATTGTAGCGTAATACCGCAGCGCCCTTCAATCCTCTGCGCGGCGCGTGACGGGGCCGCACAACATCAGGCGGCCATGCCCGGATTGCCGTCCATGCCGCGCACGCGCGGCAGGTTCAGCGGGCGGGCGCTGACTTCCCTGGTGCTGCGCAGCCACTGCGCCATCACGTCCCAGATCGGCGCGCCGCCGGCCTGGCGCGCCTCTTCGGCCACCGGGGCCCAGCCCGCCACCTTGTAGGTCTTGCCGGCTTCCAGCGGCTTGCCGGCCAGGCGCATGTCGCTGATGCGCTTGCCCATGCCGGCGGTCGGATCGATGGTGTACTGCAGCCCGCCCACGCGCACCATGTCGCCGCCCTGCTGGTAGTACGGGTCGGGGTTGAACAGGTTGTCGGCCACGTCTTCCAGGATGGTCTTGATGGTCTCGCCGCTCATCTGCGTCATCGTGGTGTACGGGTAGGTGATGGCGGTCTGGTCCATCAGGTGTTCCATGGTGATGGCCTCGCCCGGCAGCAGCGTGGTGCCCCAGCGGAAGCCCGGCGAGAACGCGATCTGCGCGCCCTGGGCCTGCATCAGGCCGTCCAGGATCAGCTGGTCGAAGGTGCCATTGAAATTGCCGCGGCGGTACAGCAGGCCGCGGTTGACGGCCAGCACTTCGCCCAGTTTTTGCTCATAGGGCGCGCGTACCTTCCTGATCAGCGCGTCCATGGCGGGGTCGGCCGGCAGGTAGTTGGCGAACACCGGCAGCAGCCGGTAGCGAAAGTCCGCGACCTTGCCGCCCTTCACATCAAAGTCCAGCACGCCGAGGAACTTGCCGTTGGAGCCGGCATTGGTCACCAGCGTGGTGCCGCCGGCATTCTTCACCGGCACCGGCGCGGGCATGCCGTCATGGGTATGGCCGCCCAGGATGGCATCGAGCCCGCGCACGCGCGAGGCCAGCTTCAAGTCCACATCCATGCCGTTGTGGGACAGCAGCACCACCGCCTGCGCGCCCTTGCCGCGCGCTGCGTCGATGACCTGCTGCAGGTTCTCTTCCTGGATGCCGAAGGTCCAGTCCGGCACGAAGTAGCGCGGGTTGGCGATGGGCGTGTACGGGAACGCCTGGCCGATGATGGCCACCGGCACGCCGTTGATCTCGCGGATCACGTACGGATCGAACACCGGATCGCCGAAATCGTTGGTCTTGATGTTCTGCGCCAGGAAGGCGACCTTGCCCTTGAAGTCCTTGTCGACGATCTCCTTGACGCGGTCCGCGCCCAGGGTCATCTCCCAGTGCGGTGTCATCACGTCCACGCCCAGCGCCAGCGCGGCGTCGACCATGTCCTGGCCCTTGGTCCATAGCGCGGTGGCCGAGCCCTGCCAGGTATCACCGCCATCGAGCAGCAAGGCGCCCGGCCGGTCCGCCTTCAGCCGTTTCACCAGCGTGGCCAGGTGCGCAAACCCGCCGACCTTGCCATAGCGGCGCGCGGCCTCATTGAAATCCAGGTAGGTGAACGCATGCGCCTGCGGCGTGCCGGGGCGGACGCCGTACTGGCGCAGCAGCGCGTCGCCGACCAGGTGCGGCGGCTTGCCGGCATAGTCGCCGATGCCCAGGTTGACGTTGGGCTCACGGAAATACACCGGCCGCAGCTGCGCATGGCAGTCGGTGAAATGCAGCAGGTGGACGTTGCCGAAGCGCGGCAGGTCGTACATGGCCTCGGCGGCCTGCGCGGCGTGCGCGTCTTGATGGGGGAACGTCATGCCGCCGGCGCCGGCAATGGCCAGCACCTGCAGGAACTCGCGTCGGTTCATGTCTCTTCCTGGAATTGGCGCTGGCGGTCGGCCCTGGCGCGGGCGTCCGCCATCGCAAAACTATGGCCGCGCGTACCGCTCCAGCGCCGCCACGTCGTCTTCAAGCATTTCGCCCACTTCCTTCTGCGCCACGCGGCCGCGCGCGTCGATCACGTACAGCTCCGGCAGTCCCTTGCGCTTGCCGAACACGGCCTGCAGCTCGGGCGAATCCATCGTCGCCGGGAAGGTGTAGCCGCGCTTCTTCATGTAGTCGGCAGCCTCGCGCGGATCCTTGTCGATGCTGATGGTCAGCACCTGCAGCGGCGTGCCGCGCGTGCGTTCGTAAAGCTTCTGCAGGCGCGGGTTCTGCATCGCGCAGAACGGGCACCACGAGGCCCAGTATTCGACCACCAGCGGCTTGCCGGCCAGCGCGCCAGCGCTGAGCGTGCGTCCGTCGAGCGTGCGCACGTCGGGCAGGCGCACGGTGTCGCCGACCTCCAGCGCTGCCGCGCCAGCTGCGGCGCCGGTCAGGCTGAAGGCCAGCAGCCAGCGCAGCAGCACGGCAGGCGCGCGCATCGGCCTTACTGGTTGACCGGCGAGGCCGGGTCGAGCAGCAGCGCCATCACGTCGCGGATCTGGGCCTCGGTCAGGATGCCCTTGTGGCCAAAGCGCGGCATGTTGGAGCAGGCGGCGTAGGCGCTGGAGTCCCAGATCTTGCCCCAGGTGTACTTGATGACTTCCTGCGAGTTGCCGCGCAGCTTGCCGTACTGGTACAGCGACGGGCCGATATTGCCGAACGAGATCTCGGCCTTGGTCATCTGGTGGCAGGCGTAGCAATTGCCGCCGTTGGTGCCGCCGACCTGGTCGGTGAACTGCATGCCGCGGCCGTTCTGGGCGACCTTTTCGCCTTCCTTCCAGTCGCCCAGCCATTTGTCTTCGGCGGGGTATTTCACCTGCTTGAGCTCGGCCGCTTCGATCTTCTTGGCAAGCTTTGCCGGCACCTTGGTGCGGTCCGGGTACTGGCTGCAGGCCTGCTGCATGCCGTCCTGGTTGAGCACACCCTCGACCGTGACCGGCCCGCGCGACGAGAACGAGTCCTCGATCAGGTGCTTCATATCGGCACCGCTGACGGCGGCGGGCTTGCCCTTGGGCGCGCGGGCCTTGGCGCTGTCCTGCGCGTGGGCGCCGCTTGCCAGCAGGGTGGCCAGGGCCGCGATGGCCAGTGCCTGGTGTTGTCGTTGCATGTTGTCTCTCCCGTACTGGTCAGCGCTTCATCGCCGGACCGTCGTAGGTCCCGCCGTTGGCGTTCTTCGCCAGGAACATGGTCAGCGCGGTGATCACGTCCGAGCCATAGGCGGGTTCGGGAAAGCGCTGCTGGCGCAGGCAGTCGTACAGGCGGTGCTGCATGGTGCGGACCTCGCCCTGCGAGACGCGGTAGGCGGGCCAGGTGGTGTAGGCCGCCTGCGCGCCCTTGTCGGTCAGCAGGTTGGGCAGGTCCTGCAGGCGGATGCGCTGGCCGTCCACCGCATGGCAGGTGGCGCAGGCAAAGTCATAGGCGCCGCCGCGGTAGAAGAACATCTTCTCGCCCAGCGCATAGGTGCGCTTTTCTTCGGGATGGCCGAGCTGCACGTTCATCTTCACGCCGCGCGACTCGCCGGTCAGGTAGGCCACCAGGCGCTCGATCTCGGACGGCTTGCCCGACGACGAGAACGGGTTCTTCGTTGCCTCTTCCCTGGTCAGCCCCTGCAGCGTCATGCGGCAGTAGGCGAGCCGCTGCTCCAGGTCCATCACCTTGCCGGCGTCCTTGAAGTAGCGCGGCAGCTCGGCGTAGGCGCCCTTGGTCACGCCCGGGCCCTTGCCCAGGTCGCATTGTTCCAGCGAGGCGTTCTTCGGGCCGGCCGGCTTCTTCCACAGTTCTTCGCCTGCGGCTTCCCACAATTCGGCGGGATTGCCTTCGGCCAGCATCTGGCGGTACTTGGCGATTTCGTCGGCGGTGCTGCCCTGCGCATGCACGGCGGCAGCTGAGGCCACCGCAGCGGTGGCCGCCGCGGCCAGCGCGGCGCGCCGGGCCAGGCTTCGGATGGTGTTCATGGGGCTTCTCCTCGCGGCCTCGCACCGTGGCGGGCCGTTCTCTCTCTTGTTGCCGGAAGCTACGCCGCCCGGCTCAGGGCTTGATATAGGCGTAGCCTTCTTCGGCCTGCAGGCGCGCAATCTCGACCACGCCGGCCGGTACCACTTTGGCTTCCATCAACAGGCTCGATTCCGCAATCTTGCGTGCGGTCAGCGTGTTGCGGCACACGCGGAACTCCACCCCGGCCGAGGCCAGCGCGCCCACCGGGCCGTCAAAGGTGTTGCCGCGCGCATCCTTGGCGCCTTCGACCAGGAAATCGATGCCGTAGCCGAACGCCACCACCACGATCTTCGTTCCCGGCGCGCCGTTCAGGTGGTTGCGCAGGTTGCCCATCGCGCGCACCGCCTGGTCGATGCCTTCCGACAGCTGGTACACCACCTTGATGCGCCCGCCCTTGCCCGCAGCCGGCGCGGCCTGGGCCACGGCTTTTGCCGACAGGCCGATGGCGGCCAGTGCCGCCGATGCTCGAATAAATGCTCGCCGCATGTTGTTCCTTCCCGCCGGGCCAGTCCCGGCATCCGTCCCGAACCTTAGCAGAGGACGGCATGGCCTGCCGGCCGCGGAACGGCTGTCAGGCGATGGTCGCTTCGTCGGTGCGCTTGTCGCCCTTGTTGTCGATCCAGGTCACTGCGACCTTGTCGCCCTTGGCGCCGCCCTTGAACTTGAAGTTCAGGAACGGGTCCTTCGACACCGCCGGGCCGAACTGGGCGCGGAACACTTCCTTGCCCTTGCACTGGGCGGTCACGGTCTGGATATGCCAGGCCGGCACGGCCTTGCCGGATGCGTCCTTGCGCTGGCCGGTTTCCATGTCGTGCTTCATCAGAATCTTGACGTCAACCACGCCGCCGTTTTCGGTGGCGCGTACGCGCATCGGGTCTGCCATGTGTTTCTCCTGTTGCAGTTTGGGAATCTCGATCCGGGGCGCGGCGTCAGCCGCCGCAGCCGCCCAGCGTGACCTTGATTTCCTTCGATGCCACGTACCACTTGCCGCCGGCCTTGACCGCGGCATGCACGACCGAGGTCTGGCCCATCTTCACGCGCGTGGAGACGAACGGCTCGGTGCCGGCCGGGATGATGAAGTCGGCGGCCAGCGTGTTGGGGTTCTTTTCCACCAGGATCGCGATCTGCTCGGTATCCGGGATGGTGCTGGTCACGGCCACCGGCACCACGGCGCCGTTCTCGGCGATGTCGGGGGCGGTGAAGGTGATGGCGGTGCTTTTCTCGGTGCCGCTGCCGCCGAGCGCCTTGATCACGTCGGCAACGCTCTTGCCGTCAAAGGCGTTCTTGTTCCACTCGGCCGCCTGCGCCTCGCTGATCAGGCCGGTGGCGGCCATCAGCGACAGGACAGCGGTGACCCGCAGCACTTCTCGTCGTTTGGAATTCATGTTTCTGCTCTCCGGCTACTCCGTTCCAGTCGGTCGATGACCGCTTCGGGGATCTGCTTCATGCGGCCGGTACATGGCCGGCCGCTGGTCTGTCCTGGCCGCGCGGCATTCACCGCCCGGCCTGGTGCATCGGCGGACTGCCCGCCTGGTCGGTAAGGCTTACTTGGCGGGGGCGCCAGCCAGCACCCACTCGACCACGGTCTTCAGGTCGGCGTCGTTGAGCGCCGCATTCGCGGGCATCGGCACCGGGCCCCAGACGCCCGAGCCACCGCTCTTGACCTTCTTGGTCAGCGTCGCCAGGGCGTTCTTGTCGCCCTTGTACTTGGCGGCCACTTCCTTGTAGGAAGGTCCGACCAGCTTCTTGTCGACCTGGTGGCAACCCATGCAGGCGTTCTTGTTGGCGATCTCCTGTGCCTTGGCGGCATCGACCGCGTGGGCCGATGCGGCGGCGCCGAGCATCAGCGCTGCGATGACAAACTGCTTCATTGTTAAGCTCTCCAAGCTCTGTAAAGCCGTGGGGACGGCAAAGGCCGCTGGGCCGTACTGCAATGGCTTCGCGGCACACACTGGCCGCCGCCCGGGGGCACTGCGGTGGCCAGTCCGCTATTTTGCCTCAAGAATCCAGCCCACCATGGCCTGCACGTCGGAATCCGGGATCTGCGGCTGCGCCGGCATCGGCACGCTGCCCCATGCGCCCTGCCCGCCTGCCTTGACCTTGCGCGCCAGCGCGCCATGCGCGTCCTGGCCCTTGTACTTGCCGGCGATGTCGGCAAAGGACGGCCCAACCAGCTTGCGGTCCATCGCATGGCAGGCCATGCACTGGTACTGGCTGGTGAGCCGCGCGCCCGGCGCGGCCGGCTCCGAAGGAGCTGATGCAGCACTTTTAGATACGGTATTGCCCGCGGCCACGCCGCGCACCGGGCCGAAGCTCCGCTGCTGCTGCGCCAGTTCGCCATGGGCATCGCGGGCATAGTCCGGTATCGACGAGGTAATCGCCACCTTGCCGGCGCAATCCTTCATGCAGGCCGTATTGCGCGTGTCCGGGCGGCCGCGCCCCGGCCACAGGCCGTGGCCGGTGGTCATGCCGTCGCGGTTGGGCATGCGCCGCTGGATCTCGGCGATATTGGCGTCGGACAGCGTGAAGTCGGCCGGGACGACCTCGCCCAGGTGCAGCATATATGCGGTGACCGCGTAGACGTCGCCCACGCTCAGGCTCTTGGGCGCGTTCCACGGCATGGCGCGGTGGATGTAGTCCCACAGCGTGCTGACGGTGCTGACCTTCATCAGCGTGGTGCGGTACGGCTGGTTGCCGGTCATGCCGGCCACGCGGCCGCGCCTGATGTCTTCGGCGGTGGTGCCGCCGACCAGCGGCGTGAACACCTCGTTGGATTCGCCGAAGTCGCCGTGGCACGACGCGCACTTGCCGTCCCAGACCTTCTGCCCCTGCGCCACCGTGCCGCTGCCCCTGGGCAGGCCCTGGAAGTCCGGGCGCACGTCGATGTCCCACGCGGCGACTTCGGCGGGCGTGGCGGTGCGGCCAAGTGCCGCACGCGCGTCGGCCGTGCCCGCCCACGCCGGGGCGGCGCTGACGGCTGCCAGCACCAGGGCGGCGGCGGTCCTGAGTTCAGCCCACATGGACATTGGACACCTCGCCGCCTGCCGCCACCTGCCAGCTCTGGATAGCGTTGTTGTGGTAGATCGAGCGCGTGCCGCGCACCGCGCGCAGCTGCCCCAGCTTCGGCTGCACATAGCCGGTGTCGTCGATGGCGCGGCTTTGCAGGATGGCGGGGCCGCCGTCCCAGACCCAGTCCAGGTTGAAGCGCGTCAGGCACTTGGACAGCACCGGCGCCTCCAGCCGCGCACTGCGCCAGTTGCGCCCGCCGTCGGTCGAGACATCGACACGCCTGATGCGCCCGCGCCCCGACCACGCCAGCCCGCTGATGTTGTAGAAGCCCTTGCCCACCATCTGCTGCCCGCCCGAAGGCGTGGTGATGACCGACTTGCACTCCTGGATCGAGGTGTACTGGCGCAGCTTGCCGTCCGGCATCATGTCCACGTAGTGGATGGTCTCGTCCTTCGCATTCCAGGGCTGGTCGCCCAGCTCCAGCCGGCGCAGCCACTTGACCCACGACACCCCCTGCACGCCCGGCACCACCAGCCGCAGCGGATAGCCGTTCTCGGGGCGCAGCATCTCGCCGTTCATGCCCCAGGCGACGATGATCTCGTCGGCCAGCTCCATCGGGATGGTGCGCGTCATCGACGAGCCATCGCCGCCTTCGGCCAGCAGGTAGCGGCCGCGGCGCAGGTCGGCGCCGGCATCGTCCAGCAGCACCCGCAGCGGCACGCCGGTGAACTCGCAGCACGACAGCATGCCGTGGGTGTACTGCACAGTGGGCACGGCCACGTTGCCCCATTCCATGCCGGTATTGGCGCCGCATTCGATGAAATGCATGCGCGACACCGCCGGCAGGCGCATCAGGTCGTCCATGGTGTAGACGCGCGGCGTGCGCACCAGGCCGTTGAGCATCAGGCGGTGGCGGGCCGGGTCGATATCGTGCCAGCCCTGGTGGTGGCGCTCGAAATGCAGGCCGTTGGGGGTGATGATGCCGAAGAAGCCCTGCAGCGGCGCGAAGGCCACCGAAGCGGCGGAGACGCGCGTCAGGCCCGGCGACTCGCGCCGCACCAGGTTTTTCTCATGCACGGAGGGCTGCCCGTACGGGCGTGCAGCCACCGGCTGGCCGAGCGAGGTGGCCCACGGCTGCGGCTGCAGGATGGCGGGATCGCCGTCGGCTGCCAGTGCCTGGCGGCCCGCCGTGGCGGCGGCAATCCCCGCGGCCGCGCCCAGGAAGCTCTTGCGCAGGAAGTCGCGCCGCGGCGCGTCCAGGCCGTGCCGGCCGATGTCCTGCTGCAGCGATGCGCTGACGAAGTGCTCGGGCGCGGGCACGATGCGCCCGGGCCGGTTCCGTTCCTGCAAATCGGTCTCCTCCGGCGCGCTCGCCACGGCCCTTGGACCGGTCGGCGTGCCTGTTATCGGGCCGCTGCAGCGGGTGCGGCAGCGATCCGTTTACCGGAAGAGCTGAGCTAGCCTGCGGTGCGCCGCCTGCGCGCCGGGGCTTCGGGTGCCGGCTGTGCCATGAAGCGGTCGACCACGCCGGAGGGCAAGGCGCTGTCCTCCAGCCGGCTCGCCACCTGCACGCAGACCGTGCGGCACAGCTCGATCACGCTTTCGTCCGCAATGGCGTAGAACACCAGGTTCGCCTCCTTGCGGCGCGACAGCACGCCCGAGCGGTACATCGCGTTGAGATGCCGCGACACATTGGTCTGCGACGAACCCACCGTCTCGACCACCGTGCTGACCGGCTTCTCGCCATCGCACAAGGCGTGCAGGATCTTCAGCCGCGTCGGCTCCGCCAACAGGCTGAAGTAGCCCGATACCTTTTCGAATACGCGATCCAGCTCTTCCATGGCATCCAATATATTCGTATATGCGTGAATGCGCATATAGTGTTTACCCACTGATGCAGCACAGCATAAGTGCGGCGGGAGGATCAGCGGCGCGCCAGCGCCCTGCCCGCCCACAGGCGCTGGCCGAACACATTGAGCAGCAGCCCGGCCATTACCACTGCCGCGCCCGCCCACTGCGCGCCGGACAGGTCCTCGCCCAGCAGCACATGCGCCGACACCAGCCCCACCACCGGCACCAGCAGCGTCAGCGGCGCCACCTGGCTGGCCGGGTAGCGCGTCAGCAGCCGGCCCCACATGGTGTAGCCGAACACCGTCGCCGCAAAGGCCAGGTAGGCCACGGCGAACACGGCCATGCCCGACACATGGGTGACGCTCTGCACGATGCGCGCCGGGCCCTCGACCCACAGCGACAGCAAGGCGAACGGCACGATCGGGATCAGCGCGCCCCAGATCACCAGCCCCAGCAGGTCGACCGGGCCGATCTTCTTGCTGACGATATTGCCGCTGGCCCAGCAGAACGCCGCGCACAGCGTCAGCACGAAGCCCGCCACGCTCATGCCGCCGGCGCTGCCGGCACCGGCCCCGATCAGGGCCAGCCCGCCCGCCGCCACCGCCATGCCCGCGATGTTGTGCCAGCGCACCGGCTCGCCCAGCCACAGCGCCGCAATGGCCAGCGTGAAGAAGGCCTGCGACTGCAGCACCAGCGAGGCCAGGCCGGCCGGCATGCCGACCGCCATGGCGTAGAACAGGAAGGCGAACTGGCCCAGGCTGATGGTGACGCCGTAGGCCAGCAGCAGCCGCCACGGCACGCGCGGGCGCGGCACGAAGAAGATCGCCGGGAACGCCACCAGCAGGAAGCGCAGCGCACCCAGCAGCATCGGCGGCATGTCCGCCAGGCCAACCTTGATGACGACGAAGTTGACGCCCCAGACGCAGACGATGGCGAGGGCGAGTAGACGGTCTCTGGCTTGCATGAGGGGGCTGGGGGCGCGGCCCGGCACAGTGCCGGACAAAACCCGTAGGGTAGCAGCCCCCGGCCTTCGGGGCATGGCCCGCCCTGCACCTACCCCAGCATCTCCGCCCAAATGCCCTTGGCCCATGCCAGTGCGTAGTCGCCTTCGAGCTGGTTCGGCGCCTCCGACAGCCCGCCCGATCCCGGCACCGTGACCATGGTCTTCTGCGCCGCGTCATAGCGATGCACGCTGGCCACGTGCACCGCCTCGCGGTCGGAGGTGAAGCTGTAGCAGGTGTTGTTGTAGAGCGGCTGCGGGTCGGGTGCCCGGCCCGACAGCAGCGCGACCATGGCCGCGGCCGCGACCTTGCCATGCTGGTTGGCCATATGGCCCGACTTGGGCATCAGCGGCGCGATCTGGATGGCATCGCCGATCACGTGGATATTGGCCGCGGCGCGCGACTCGAAGGTGACGAAGTCCACCTCGCACCACTTGCCATTGGCCGTGGCCAGCCCCGCCGACACCGCGATCGCACCGGCGCGCTGGGGTGGCAGCACGTTGAGCACGTCGGCACGCTCGTCGTCCTGCACCTCGAACTTGAGCGTGCGCGTGGCGGGGTCCACATCCACCGCGTTGAACTGCGGCCGGTATTCCACCATGCCCGGGTACTGCGACGCCCACACCTTGCGGAACAGCCCGGCCTTGGAGGTGATGTCGGGGTTGGCGTCCAGGATCAGCACCTTGCTGCGCGGCTTGTGCTGCCTGAAGTAGTACGCCACCTGGCAGGCGCGCTCGTAGGGTCCCGGCGGGCAGCGGTAGGGCGCCAGCGGGACGCTGATGGCATAGGTGCCGCCGTCCGGCATGGCCTCCAGCTGGCGGCGCAGCGCAACGGTCTGCGGGCCCGCCTTCCAGGCGTGCAGGACCTGGTCGCCGCCGGGCTGCTTCAGCCCGGGCAGCGCATCGCTCATCATTTCGACGCCGGGCGACAGCAGCAGGCGGTCGTAGGGCAGCGTGGCGCCGCCCGCGAGGCGCACGGTCCGTTTGGCCGGGTCGATGGCCACGGCGGTATCGCGCACCAGCCGCACGCCGTGGCGGCGCACCAGCGCGTCGTACGGCAAGGTCAGGTCCGCCAGCTGCCGGCTGCCGCCGAGCACCAGGTTCGACAGCGGGCAGGAGATAAAGGCCGGATTGGGTTCGACCAGCGTGACCTCGATCGCCTGGCCGCTCCACTCGCGCAGGTAGCGCGCGGCGGTGGCGCCGCCGTAGCCACCACCCACCACCACCACCCTGGCCGGCGCCGCGGCGCGTGCCGACCCGACCCCGACCGAACCCAGTACTGCGGCGCCCGCGGCGCCCAGGAAGCTTCGTCTTTGCATGGTAGTCCCCCGCTGTCAGCGCACCGCGGCGAACCACGCCGTGATGGCCGCGATCTGGTCGTCGCTGTAACCCTTGGCAATCTGGTGCATCACCGTGGCCGGCCGCGTGCCGGCCTTGAAGGCCTGCATCTGCGCGGCCAGTTCCGCCTGCGGGCGGCCGGCCAGCGGCGGGATCGTGCTGCCCGCCGGCGCGCGCCCGGCGGGGCCGTGGCAGCTGGTGCAGGCGGCGGCCTGGCTGCGCGCACGCAGCGCGGCATCGGTGGCAGGGGCGGCGCTGTCTGCCGACAGCGCCGGCTGGGCGCCGCACAGCGCCGCGGCCAGCAGCGCCAGCCGCAGCAACACAGCGGGCCGGGGGAAGATTGTCATGGTCTCGCTCCGTGTAGGGCCGGCGCTGGGTTCCGCTTGGGGGCGGCCGGCGTGGCTACCGTAGCACATCGGGCGGGGACCGTGTGCGGTGAAAACCGCAGAAGGACAAACGGCGTCCGCATGAGCGGACGCCGTCGGAACCGGCCCGGGAAGCTGGGCCGGGCGCGTGCTCAGGGCAGGTTGCGGCCCGGCGGCAGCGTCACCGGCGAAGTCACCGGTGCGGCGACCGGGCTGGTGGTCGCGGTGGTGCCCGTGGCGGCCCCGGCCGGCGCATCGATCGGACCGCCCACGCCCGGCACCGACTGCACCGGCGCCGGCGTGCCGACATTGCCGTCGAACGACGGGTTCTGCGAGGTGGAAGCCGAGTCCAGGCGCGCGCGCTCGGTGTCGTTGACGTAGTCGAAGGCCTTGACCACCTTGGTCACGCCCGAGGCATTGCGCGCCACGTCGGTGGCGCGGTCGCCCTCGGCGGCGGTGACCACGCCCAGCAGGTAGACCACGCTCTTCTCGGTGGTGACCTTGATCGAGTTGGACGGCACGCCGTCGGCGGTCATCAGCAGGGTCTTGACCTTGCTGGTCAGGTAGGCGTCCTGGCTCTGGGTCATGAAGCCCGGCGAGTTGACGACCTCGAGCTCATTGATCACCACGCGCGCATTCTGCAGGCCACGCACATACTGCTCGACCTGCTGCTTGACGGTGTCGTTGCTGGCTTCGCCGGTCAGCAGCACCTTGCGGTTGAACACGGTCACGTTGACGCGGGCCTGGCCGCGGTAGCGCGAGTTGATGGTGTTCTCGGCCTCGAGCTGCAGGCCGCGGTCCACGGTCTGGGTGGCGGCCGGGCGGCGGTCGGTGGCCATGGCCACGCCGGTCCCCATGGCGCCGGCGATCACGGGGAAGCAGCCGGCGAGCTGGGTGGCGCAGACCAGCACGGCCGCCGCGGCCAGGCTGGCGCGGCCAAGGCCGGCGGTGCGGGAAGGATGGCGCGCGCCGGCGCCGTTCCGGGGGGCTTGCGTAGTGGGCAGGTTCGTCATGCGGTCCTTGCTGTGGCTGGATGTTGGGAATGGGAGGAAGGCAGCATCAGGCTTCCCCGAGCAGTGCCTCGTCGATGCCGTCGCACAGGCAATGCAGGGTCAGCAGGTGCACTTCCTGGATGCGCGCGGTGCGCTCGCTCGGCACGCACAGGTGGATATCGAATTCATCGAGCAGGCCAGCGATGGTGCCGCCACCCTTGCCGGTCAGCGCAACCACGGCCATCTCGCGCTGGCGCGCGGCTTCGATGGCGGCGATCACGTTGGCAGAATTGCCCGAGGTGGAAAGCGCCAGCAGGATGTCGCCGGGCTGGCCCAGCGCCTCGACCTGCTTGGAAAACACCTTGCTGAAGTCATAGTCGTTGCCGATCGCGGTCAGGATCGAGCTGTCGGTGGTCAGCGCGATCGCGGCCAGGCCGGGGCGCTCGCGCTCGAAGCGCCCGACCAGTTCGGCGGCAAAGTGCTGCGCATCGGCTGCGGAGCCGCCGTTGCCGCAGGCCAGGATCTTGTTGCCGCTGGTCAGCGCGCCGACCATGCGTTCCACGGCGGCGTCGATATAGGGGGCCATCACCGCCGCGGCCTGTCGCTTGGTCTCGGCGCTGTCTAGAAACTGTTGCTGGATACTGTCGATACTCATGGCTCTGGGGCCTTGTTGTTGCCATTGCGATCCGCGGATCGTACCTTAGGGTCTGCCGCGCATTATGAACCAGCCCCGGCGGCATCCTGGTCAAAGGCATGCTGCAGCCAGTCCAGCCGGCCGGGTTCCAGGGCCACCACGTCGAAGCGGCACGGCGGCACCTGCGCCAGCGTGGCCAGGTAGTGCGCTGCTGCCAGCAGCACGCGCCGCTGCTTGGCCGGCGTGACGCTGGCGGCCGCGCCGCCGAAGCCCCGGCCGCTGCGCTGGCGCACCTCAACGAACACCAGCGTGCCGTCCGGCGCGCGCATGACCAGATCGATCTCGCCGCCTTTGCAGCGATAATTGCGCACCACGGGCTCCAGGCCCTGGCGCCGCAGGTGTGCCAGGGCCCGGTCCTCCGCCTGCGCACCGCGTAGCTGTGTGTTTTGCAACTGCGTGGTGGATTTGAATGATGGCATCAACGGAAGTTCTCAAGCATGAGTGACTGGATCTCCCTGGCGGCCAGCCAGTCCTATCCGGCCGGCACCCTTTATGTCGTGGCCACGCCCATCGGCAACGTCGCCGACCTGTCGCTGCGCGCGCTGCATGTGCTCGGCCTGGCCGACGCCGTGGCCTGCGAAGACACCCGCAATACCGGCCAGCTGCTGTCGCGCGTGGGCCTGCAGCGGCCGCTGGTGGCCGTGCACGAGCACAACGAGCGCGAGGCCGCGGGCCGCATCGCGGCGCGCCTGGCGGCCGGCGAGCGCATCGCCTACGTCTCCGACGCCGGCACGCCGGGCATCTCCGACCCGGGTGCGCGCCTGGTCGAGGCGGTGCGCGCCGCCGGCCATCCGGTGGTGCCACTGCCCGGCCCCAGTGCCGCGGTGGCCGCGCTGTCGGTGGCGGGCGACATGCTCGATGCCGGCGAAGGCCGCTTCACCTTTGTCGGCTTCCTGCCCAGCAAGCCCAAGGCGCGCACCGAGGCCATCGCCCGGCTGGCGGCGCTGGACCACGCCTGGGTCTGCTACGAGGCGCCGCACCGCATTGCCGACACGCTGGCAGCGCTGGCCGCGGGCCTGCCAGGCGAGCGCCGGCTGCTGGTCGGGCGTGAACTGACCAAGCTGTTCGAGGACATCGCTGTGCTGCCCGTGGCGCAGGCGCCGGCCTGGCTGGCCGCCGACCCGAACCGGGCCAAGGGGGAATTCGTGCTGGTGGTGGAAGGCGCTGGCGCCGCAACTGCCGCGGATGGCTTGCCGGATGCCGAGGCCCAGCGCGTGCTGGCGCTGCTGCTGGCGGAACTGCCGGCCAAGCGCGCCGCCAAGCTGGCGGCCGCCATCACCGGCGCCGGCACCGATGCGCTCTACCAGCTGGCGCTGGCGCAGCGCGCGGGGCAGGCAGAGGACTGACGCGGTGCGCGCGTGATCCCGGGATCGGGAGGAGGAAGGTAAAGCAGAGGTGTCAGCGCGCGGCGGCATGCGGCGGCGCTGCCCTGGTCAGCGCCGTGTGCGCTTGACGGTCTTGCCGCCGGCCTTGGTCGACTTGCGCGCCTTGGCGGGCGCCAGCGAGTTGGCCAGTTCCGGCACGGATACGTCGTCGTCGCCGCTGCCGTCGCCGGCCTCGGTGCCGCCGGCATCGATCTGCGGACCCAGCGCGGCCACTTCGGTGCGCGTCAGGCGGCGGATTTCGACGTTGGTGGCGCCGCGTTCGACGAAGCCCAGGCGGCGCGCGGCGCCGTAGGACACGTCCAGCACGCGGTTGCCGTGGTATGGCCCGCGGTCATTGATGCGCAGCACTGCAACCTTGTTGTTGCGCAGGTTGCGCACCAGCACCCAGCTGTCGAGCGGCAGCGTCGGATGGGCGGCGGTCATGGCGCGCATGTCGAAGCGTTCGCCGTTGGCGGTCTTGCGGCCGTGGAAGCCCTTGCCGTACCAGGACGAAACGCCGCGCTGCTCGAACGTGCCGATGTCGGCGCGCAGGCCGTCCAGCGAGCTGCCGCTGCGGCCTTCGTCCGCGTCATAGCCGAACAGGTTCCAGCTGCCGCTGCCCGAGGCGCGCGCGGACTTGTTGTCTGCGTCGGTGCGATCGGTCTTGCCGGCCTTGCCGTTCTTTGCCGCGCGCGTGGGCACGGCGCCAGCGTTGTCGTTGCTTGCGTTGTCGCCTTCAGGGGGCGTGGCACAGGCGGCCAGCACCACGGCACATGCGGTGCATGCGCCGAGCTTGGCCAGCCGTTGCCAGCGCTTAACGAGAGCGGAGATCCGTAACATGGGCGGCAGTCTAACATTGACTCTTTACGACTATCTCTTTCATTTTGTTACGAAATCTGTGCGATTTCGCACGATCATGACCTATCTGCCCGGAATCCCGCTTGTGGCAAGGGATTCCCGCCCGAGACGGGGCTTTCGCGCGGGTAATGCATAAAGCACACGACTTGCATCGCGGGCGGTGAATCGCCGCCCGGCGCTACAATGCTGGGCACCGCCCGCCGTCCGTGCGGGCCACTCCGTGGCGCCCGGCCAGAAGGCGCCCGGCGCACAAGAAATCGTCCATGAAAGCCCTGCTCATTCCCGTCACGCCCTTCCAGCAAAACTGTTCGCTGCTGATCGATGAAAGCACCGGCCGCGCCGCGGTCTGCGATCCCGGCGGCGACCTGGATCGCATCCGTGAGGCGGTCAGGGAGCAAGGCGTCACGCTGGAAAAGATCTTCCTGACGCATGGCCATGTCGATCACTGCGCCGGCGCCGCAGCGCTCGCGCGCGAGCTGGATATCCCCATCGAAGGCCCGCAGCAGGACGAGCGCTTCTGGATCGAGCAGCTGCCCGAGCAGACGCGCCGCTTCGGCTTCGGCCACGCCGAGAGCTTCGAGCCAGACCGCTGGCTGGAGAACGGCGACACCGTGCAGTTCGGCAACGAGACGCTGGAGGTCTACCACTGCCCCGGCCACACGCCCGGCCACGTGGTGTTCTTCTCGCGCGCCAACCGGCTGGCGGTGGTGGGCGACGTGCTGTTCGCCGGCTCGATCGGCCGCACCGACTTCCCGCGCGGCAACCATGCCGATCTGATCCGCTCGATCCGCACGCGGCTGTGGCCACTGGGCGAGGACGTGACTTTCATTCCCGGGCACGGCCCGGTCTCCACCTTCGGCGAGGAACGCCGCAACAACCCGTTCGTGGCCGATCACCTGACCGAAGTGGGCTGAGGCCGTGGCCAAGCGACAGGTGCCCGACACCCGCCCGGAGATCTACGTCAGCACCGACGTGGAAGCCGACGGCCCGATCCCGGGCCCGCATTCGATGCTGTCGTTCGCGTCCGCGGCAATGCTGGCGGACAAGACCGTGGTGGGCACGTTCTCCGCCAACCTCGAGACCCTGCCCGGCGCCGCCGGCCACCCGGTGCAGATGCAGTGGTGGCAAACCCAGCCCGAAGCCTGGAGCGCCTGCCGGCGCGACCTGCAGCGCCCCGAGGACGCCATGGTCCGCTATGTCGAATGGGTCGAGAGCCTGCCCGGCAAGCCGGTCTTCGTGGCCTTTCCGGCCGGCTTCGATTTCACCTGGATGTTCTGGTACATGATGCGGTTCGCCGGGCGCTCGCCCTTTGGCTGGGCCGCCCTCGACATCAAGACGCTGGGCTTTGCGCTGACCGGGCGCCCCTACCGCAAGACCGTCAAGGCGGCCTTCCCGGCCGCCTGGATGGATCCGCTGCCGCACACCCATGTGGCGCTGGACGATGCGCTCGAACAGGGTGCGCTGTTCTGCAACATGCTCGCTACGCTGCGTGAGCGCGAGGCCGCACTGGCCAGCCTGGCGTCCGATGCCGCAGCGGACGCTAGCGAGCCCTCACCTTCGTCCGGGCAGCCCTGAACGGTTGCTGCGCCGCGGCAGCCACGGCGGCACGCCCCTTGCAGGCTTTGCGTTCGCATCCCACGCCAGCGCGCCTATAGTAGAAGCGGATATGGCGTACCGGGCGAAACGAGCCACAGACTATCCGGCGCACTTGCGCAGCCACGCCATATGCCGTTTGAGCCATGTTGCCCGGATCGCGCGGCGCCTGCCGAGGAGGTGTCGATCATGCGTTTTCATACCGACCTGCACTTGAGAGACCTGGCCGGCCGGATCCATTGGCCGCATGCCACGCGGGGCGCCACACCTATCACCCATCGCCACACCTCGGATGAGGACGCCGAAGTCGCCAAGGCCACGCTATACGTCAGCACGGTGACGCTGGTGGTGCTACTGGTCGTACTGGCGGCCATCGCTTTCGGTCAGGAGGCCATGCACTGGCTGGGTGTTCATTAGACGACCCGCCTGAAGCTGTTTGCCTCAAGCACCGGCCGGCCCCCACCACGTGGGGGCCGGTTTTATTTGGTGCCGTGCATGGGCTGGCTCAGGCCAGCAGCGGCGCCACGTTCTCGGGCGGCCGGCCGATCGCGGCGCGGCGGTTGCGCACCACCACCGGACGCTGCAGCAGGATCGGGTTGTCGGCCACGGCGGCCAGCAGCTCGGCCTCGGTCAGGCCAGGATCGGCCAGGCCCAGATCGGCGTACGGCGCTTCGTTGTCGCGCAGCATCTCGCGTACCGGCACGCCCAGCATGGTGTGCAACTGGCGCAGCGTGGCCAGCGACGGCGGCTCTTTCAGGTATTCCACGATTTCCACCGGTTCGCCCAGCCGCTCGCTGGCGGCCTGGACCAGGGCGAGCGTTTCGCGCGACTTGGAGCAGCGGGGGTTGTGGTAGATGGTGATCATGGCAGGGTCCTTTCTTGTCGTTGCCGTGCCCCGCCCCGGGGCGTTGGCACTAATGCGGTGCAAATCAATCCGCACTATATACAAGACACCGGCCCTCGCGCAGCATCACGCTGGTGCAAGTGGCCGGCACGCATCCTGCGTTGCCCCAAGTCCTTGCATAGGGCGCCATTCCCGATGACTTCCACTACCGTTTCCGCCACGACGCCGTCCGCCGGCACGCGCAAACCCTTCACCCTGCGCGACGCCACACCCGCCGACGTTCCTGCCATCCACGCCATCTACGCGCACCATGTGCTGCACGGCCGCGCCTCGTTCGAGGAAACGCCGCCGAGCCTGGACGAGATGCAGCTGCGTTTTGCCGAAGTCCACCGCAAGGGCCTGCCCTACCTGGTCGCCGTGCGCGACGGCGAGGTGCTGGGCTATGCCTATGCATCGTCCTACCGCGCGCGCAGCGCCTACCGCTTCGCCATCGAGGATTCGATCTATATCGACCACCGCCGCGTCGGCGAGGGCCTGGGCCAGGCCCTGCTGGCCGAACTGGTCGCCCGCTGCGAGACCGGTCCCTGGCGCCAGATGGTCGCCGTGATCGCCTGCACCGCCGGCGGCGAAGGCGCCGGTTCGCTGGCCGTGCATGAGCGCCTGGGCTTCCGCACCGTCGGCCGGCTGGAAGCGGTGGGGTTCAAGCACGGGCAATGGATCGATACGGTGCTGATGCAGCGGGTGCTGGGGGTGGGGGCGACGACGCTGCCGGCGTAGGAGGAATCGGCCGCGGCAAGTTCCGACGTGTCCCATAGTCGCGCAGGTGCCCTGGTATCGACAATGCCTATTCTTCGTCATTACAAGGACATTGGACATGCTGGTGTCGGAAGAAGCCCCGTTCATTCTCACGCTGAACCCGCAATTGCGTGACGCATTCATAGCCGAGGCCGCGGCTGAGGGCCTTACCACCTCGCAGGTTGCTGAGGCGCTGGTGCGCGAGTATCTGGCGCGGCGCAGGCAGGCACGCGACGAGGAGGTCCTTTTCCAGCAGATGATTGAGGAAGGCAGGGTTTCGATGCGTGCCGGCATCGGCATTCCGAATGAGCAGGTGGAAGCAGAGTCCGCCGCGTGGTGTGCCGCGATATTGCGGAAAGCTTGAGAACAAGAAAGCAAAGCGCCACGGGGTCTCCGTGGCGCTTTTGCGTTGGCCGACCGCCTGTTGGCAGTCCGGCTCAATCGAAATGACTTACTTCATCAGGTCCGACAGCGCCAGCGCCACCACCTTGGTCGCGCGGTTCAGGTCGTTCAGGCGCAGGTTCTCGTCCGAGTTATGGCCGCGGGCTTCCATCAGCGTGCGCGGGCCGGCGCCGTACAGCACGGTCGGGATGCCGCGCTTGGTGTAGTGGCGCGCGTCGGTGTAGAGCGGCACGCCTTGCACCGGGATCTCCACGCCGAATACGGACTCGGCACGGCTCTTCAGCGCGCCGATCAGCTTTTCCACGCCCGGCAGTTCCGACAGCGGCTCGGCCAGGATGATGCGCTCGACCTTCACTTCGATGCCCGGACGGTCCTTGGCGGCCTTTTCCACCACGGCGCGGATCTCGCCTTCGGCGTCGAAGCCGATTTCCTCGGGGATCATGCGGCGGTCGACGCGGAAGGTCACCAGGTCAGGCACCACGTTGGTATTGATGCCGCCCTTGATCAGGCCGACGTTCAGCGTGGCGGTGTCGATGCCCGGCACCTTCGACTTGCGCGTGGCCAGCTCGGCGCGCAGGCCGTAGATGGCTTGCAGGATGTGGGTGGCGGCTTCGATCGCATCCACGCCCGTATGCGGCATGGCGGCGTGGCCCTGCTTGCCCTTGACCGTCACTTCGACGTGCAGGCAGCCGTTGTGCGACGAGGTGATGCCGTACGAGAAGCCGGCCGAGATGGCGTAGTCGGCCTTGCTCAGGTTGTTGTCGAGCAGGAACTTGGGACCGATGTCGCCGCCGGTTTCCTCGTCATAGGTGAACTGCAGCTCAACCGCGCCGTTGATCCTGGCGCCCTGCTTCTCTGCTTCCATCAGCGCCAGCACGGCGTAGGTGTAGGTGGCGAAGTCAGATTTGGATACCGCCACGCCGCGGCCGTACATGACCGGGCCGTGCTCGCTGTCGGCCACTTCACCGCCGTACGGGTCCTTGGTCCAGCCCAGGCCCGGGGGCACCACGTCGCCGTGGGCGTTCATGGCGATGGTCGGGCCGCCCGTGCCGAACTGCTTGCGCACGATCAGGTTGGTGGCGCTGATCATGCCGGCTGCCTTCACTAGCTCGTCCGGCACCTTGTGCGCCTCCACCGTGAAGCCCAGGCCCTCCAGCAGTTCCTTGGCGCGCTTGCCATGGGCGTCGCAGTCGCCTGCGGGGTTGTCCGAGGGCACCTTGACCAGTTCGGCCAGGAAGGCTTCCTGTTCCGGACGGTGCTGGTCGATGAACTGCGTCAGCGTGGTTTCAGTGGGGTTCATATTGTCTCGTGCGGTCATGACTTGTTCTCTCAACTACGGAGGGGTTCGGGTGGGTTCCGGGGAATCTGCGCTGGCTTACTGCGGCAGGCGGAAGTGCTCGACGAAATCGCTGAACACGCGCGCGGACAGGGCGGCGTCCTCGGCGGTCATGGTTTCGGTGGGATGGTGGCTGATGCCGCCGTTGCCGCAGCGCACGAACAGCATGGCGACGTCGGCGATGGCGGCAATGGCCATGGCGTCGTGGCCGGCGCCCGACGGCAGGTGGCGCACCGGCACGCCCTGGCGGGCAATCGCGGCGGCCCATTGCTCTTGCAGCCACGGGGCGCAGGGAACACTCTTGGCCTCATGGGTCTTGCGCACCTGCGTGCGCACGTTGCGGCGCGCGCACACGCGCTCGATCTCGGCCAGCACGTCGTTGACGGCGGCCTCGCGCTCGGCGTCAGCGCCGGCGCGGATGTCGATGGAGAACACGGCGCGGCCCGGCACCACGTTGGCGGCGCCGTTGGGCACGTTGAACTGGCCGACCGTGCCGACCAGGCCCGGCTTGCCGCCGCAGCGCTTCTCGATATACAGGCCGATCTCGGCCCCGGCCATGGCGGCGTCGCGGCGCATGTCCATCGGCACCGTGCCGGCGTGGCCGGCCAGGCCTTCGAGCTCGACGATAAAGCGGGTGGCGCCGGAGATTGCCGTCACCACGCCCACCGGCAGGTTTTCATTGAGCAGCACCGGACCTTGTTCGATGTGGACTTCGATGAAGGCCGCGACCTTGCTGCTGTCATGCCTGGCGGCGGGCAAGGCAGTGGCGTCGAAACCGGCCTCGCGCATCACCTGGCGCATGGTCTTGCCGCTGTCGTCGACGTTGTCCAGCACGTTGTTGTCGAAGGTGCCGGCGATGGCGCGGCTGCCCAGCAGCGTGGCCTTGAAGCGCACGCCCTCTTCCTCGGCAAAGCCGACCACCTCGATCGCAAACGGGAAGCGCTTGCCCTGGCGGTTCCATTCGGCCACGCACGCGATCGGCAGGATCACGCCGAGGTTGCCGTCATAGCGGCCGCCGTCGCGCACGGTGTCGAAGTGCGAGCCCGTCAGCAGCGCCGGCGCATCGGGCGAAGTGCCCTCATAGCGGCCGATCACGTTGCCGGCGGCGTCGCGCCGCACCGTCATGCCGGCCTGCTGCATCCATTCGGTCAGCTGCGCGGCGGCGCCGTGGTGGGCCTCGGTCAGGTAGGTACGGGTGAGCATGCCGGGCTGCTCGGTGTGGACGGCCAGGGCGTCGGCCCAGGCCATGATGCGCGTGCCAGTCTCTGCGGCGGACGGCGACGGATTTGCTGCCATGCGTTGTCTCCTGCTGGAAGTGCGTGAACGCCGCGGCGGGTGGTCCGGCAAGACCCGCCGGCGTCTGCCGCAAGGCCTGCCGGCGCGGGCGTGGCGCCCGGGCCGAAGCTCTATTCTGTGCGATTCATGTTAGCACAGTGAATTCAAAAATTGCATACAAAAATGATATGCACTATATTCGCTTCCACGTTCAGACAATTTGCCGCGGACAATCCGGTCCGGACAGGCGATTGCGTGGATTCCGCCTCAACAGGGGGGCCATCCGCGAAGTGGCGCGCTCCCGACCCGGAAGCCAGCACGGAACGTAAGGCCGGCAGCCACCCGCCAGTAGAGCAGTACGGGGCCGCCGGTGATTCCTGGATCAGATGGGCCAGCCAGCGCCAGCCAATGGACAGGCGCCGGACCGGCCCGGTACGGAGACAACCATGCAGCATGCAGTTCCCTCGCAGCCCCGCCCCGGCGCCCCCCAGCCCCGTTTGCACATCCGCTTCACCCGTTCGCTGTTTGGCCAGGTGCTGATTGCCCTGGTAATTGGCACGGCACTCGGCCTGGCATTCCCTGAATTCGCCGCCAAGCTCAAGCCGCTTGGCGATGCCTTTATCAAGCTGATCAAGATGCTGATCGGCCCGATCGTGTTCTGCGTGGTGGTGGCCGGCATCTGCGGCGCCGGCGAGCTGAAGAAGGTCGGCCGCGTCGGCATCAAGGCGGTGGTGTACTTCGAGATCGTCACCACCATCGCGCTGGCGCTGGGCATCCTGCTGGCCTATGTGTTCCAGCCCGGCGTCGGCATGAATGTCGACCCGCGTTCGCTCGATGCGTCGGCCATCGCCGGATTTATCGACAACGCGACCAAGGTGAAGGACCAGGGCACGGTCGACTTCCTGCTCAAGCTGATCCCCAATACCGTGTTCGGCGCCTTTGCCAACGGCGACGTGCTGCAGGTGCTGCTGGTGTCGATCCTGTTCGGCTGCGCGCTGTCTCTGGTGGGTGAGCCGGGCCGGCCGCTGGTCAGGCTGATCGACACCTTCTCGCATACGCTGTTCAAGATGATGGGCTTCATCATCAAGCTGGCGCCGCTGGGCGTGCTGGGCGCGGTGGCCTTCACCGTGGGCAAGTACGGCATCGGCTCGCTCAAGCAGCTCGGCTTCCTGGTATTCCTGTTCTACGGCGCGGTGATCGTGTTCGTGCTGGTGGTGCTGGGCACCATCATGCGCGTGTGCGGCTTCTCGGTGATCAAGCTGATCCGCTACCTGCGCGCCGAGCTGCTGGTGGTGCTGGGCACGGCCTCGTCCGACAGCGTGCTGCCGCAGGTGATGAAGAAGCTGGAGTTCATGGGCATCAAGAAGTCGGTGGTGGGCCTGGTGATCCCGACCGGCTACTCGTTCAACCTGGATGCGTTCTCGATCTACCTGACGCTGGCCGCGGTTTTTATCGCGCAGGCGACCAACACGCCGCTGGCGATGGGCGACCTGCTCGGCATCCTGGCGGTGGCGCTGGTCACCTCCAAGGGCGCGCACGGCATCCCCGGCTCGGCCATCGTGATCCTGGCCGCGACGCTGTCGGCACACCCGGCGATTCCCGCCATCGGGCTGGTGCTGGTGCTGTCGGTGGACTGGTTCATCGGCATCGCGCGTGCACTGGGCAACCTGATCGGCAACTGCGTGGCGACCGTGGTGGTGGCCGCCTGGGAGAAGGATATCGACCGCGAACGGGCCCATGGCGTGCTCAACGGCGCCATCGAGGCGACCGACCTGGATGCTGGCCTGGCCGCGATGGCGGAGGACGGCGTTACCGCCGGTTCTCCGGTCCCTGCGCCGGGGCGATAGAATCATGCCATCTCCCCAACCGCGCAGCCCCTGCGCAAGTGCGCTGCCATGCCCGAGCATATCGATCCTGACATGACCGCCGAAGCGATCGCCGAAGACATTGTCGCGGCCATCGTTTCGCACCGCCTGCCGCCCGGCACCAAGCTGCGCGAGGAGGCCCTGGCCAGTGTCTACCGCGTCAGCCGCACCAAGGTGCGCGCGGCGCTGCTGATGCTGTCCAAGGACAAGGTCATCCAGATCGTGCCCGACAAGGGTGCCTTCGTGGCCAAGCCCAGCGCCGAGGAGGCGCGCGAGGTCTTCGCGGTGCGCCGCATCCTGGAAGCGGCGCTGGCGCGCGAGTTCGTTGCCAAGGCGACCCCGGCCGACTACAAGCGCATCGACCGCCACCTGGCGGCCGAACGCAAGGCGCTGGGTGGCAACGATGCGCAGGTACGCACCCGGCTGCTGGGCGACTTCCATATCGTGCTGGCCGAGGTGGTCGGCAACGGCGTGCTGACCGAGATGATGCGCGAGCTGTCGACGCGCAGCGCGGTCATCACCATGCTGTACCAGTCGCGCCGCGACGCGGCCTGCTCGTCGGACGAGCACCGCGAATTCATCGAGGCCGCCCGTGCCGGCGATGTCGAGCGGGCCGTCACGCTGATGGTGGACCACCTGGGCCACGTGGAAGGTGCGCTGCATTTCGAGGAAACCGCGCCGGTGTCGCGCGGCAAGGACCTGGTGACCGCGCTGCTCGCGTAGGCGTCTGCTTGACGTGAGTCAAAGCGGCCACTGCCGCCCGCGCGCACACTTGACCCCGCCATGAAGACGCGGGGGCGCACTTCATGAGCACTCTGCCTTCCGGCACCTCATCGTCGGTAGGCCGCCCGCACGCTGCAACGGTGTGCGGGCTTTCTTTTTTCTGAGGACTGGGTTTTGCGCTGCGGAATGGCGCCCTGTCCCGCCGCCTGGCCGCGACGCAGTCCCGCACCCGTTTTTTCCTTTCCCGCCAGCTAGTTGCAGCGCCCGGAAGGCATTCCCGGCGCCGCCATTGTTGCGTCCGCGGTGGCCGGCATTGCCGGCAATACGCGAGATCGAATCCCGGCTTCGGGTTAGGATGCCGGAGGCCCGAGCCAGAGGCCGGCGCCGCCCCCCGCAGGATCCGGGGCGGACGCACACCAGAACAGAAACATGGAGACCGTCATGCGCCATCGCGCGATACCTGCGCTGCAGCCACGCCGCCGGCGCTAGCTCTCCCCTGCATTTCGCAACGCCACGGTCCTGTCTGACGCCGGATCGCGGCCCGCATCGCATGACCATCGATCGAGAGGACTTCCCATGCCCAGTGCCTTCCGCCCCGACGCCTTTGCCGGCAAGACCGTATTCGTCGCCGGCGCCTCCTCCGGCATCAACCTCGGCATCGCGCACGGCTTCGCGCGCGCCGGGGCGAAGCTGGCGCTGATCAGCCGCACCGCCGAGCGCATCCAGGCCGCCGCCGACACCATCACCGCGGCCGGCGGCACCGCCATCGGCATGGCCGCCGACGTGCGCGACTATGCCGCAGTGGAAGCGGCCTTCGCACGCGCCCAGGACAAACTGGGACCGATCGACGTGGTGATCTCCGGCGCCGCGGGCAACTTCCTCGCGCCCGTGGTCGGCATGTCGGCCAATGCCTTCAAGACGGTGGTCGATATCGACCTGCTCGGCACCTTCAACGTGTTCCGCGCCAGCTTCGACCACCTGGCCAAGCCGGGTGCGTCGCTGATCGCGATCACCGCGCCGCAGGCGGTCAACGCCATGATGTTCCAGGCCCATGCCTGCGCCGCCAAGGCCGGCATCAACATGCTGATCAAGTGCCTGGCGATGGAATGGGGCCCGGCCGGCGTGCGCGTGAACGGCATCTCGCCCGGCCCGATCGCCGACACCGAAGGCATGGCGCGGCTGGCGCCCACGGCCGAGATGGAGGCGCGCTACAAGGCCCGCCTGGCGCTGCGCGACTACGGCACCAAGGACGATATCGCCGATGCCGCGATGTACCTGAGCAGCGACAACGCGCACTACGTCACCGGCACCATCCTCGACTGCGACGGCGGCAGCAAGCTGGGCGACGCCTCCGCCGACGCGCTGAAGAAGCCGCAGTAGGTTTCCGCACCCGCACCGAACCACGACCAAGCAACAAGGAGAACCACCCATGACGGCATCCGTCCTCTATCAAGCCAGCGAAGGCGTGGCCACGCTGACCCTGAACCGCCCGGACGTGCTCAACGCGATGAACGGCGACCTGATGCGCGAGCTGCGCGAGGGCGTTGAGCGCGCCGCCGGCGATGCCGGCGTGCGCGCCGTGCTGATCACCGGCGCGGGCCGCGGCTTCTGCGCTGGCGCCGACCTGGCCGCGCGCGGCAAGGATGGCATCTCCGATTCCGGCACGCTGCTGCGCGAGCGCTACCACCCGATCATCATGGCGCTGCGCCAGATGCCCAAGCCGGTCGTCACCGCGGTCAACGGCGTGGCCGCCGGTGCCGGCATGAGCCTGGCGCTGGCGGGCGACGTGGTGCTGGCGGCCCGCTCGGCCAGCTTCCTGCAGGCCTTCTCCAAGATCGGCCTGGTCCCGGACGCCGGCAGCACCTACTTCGTGCCGCGCTATGCCGGCGAGATGCGCGCCCGCGCGCTGGCCATCCTGGCCGAGAAGATCGATGCCGAGGAGGCCCAGCGCATCGGCCTGGTGTGGAAGGTCCACGCCGACGACGCGCTGCAGGACGAGGCCGGCAAGCTGGCCCGCCACCTGGCCACCATGCCGACCATGGCCTACGGCATGATCAAGGAAGCCCTCAACCAGAGCTTCGACAACGACCTGGCCGCGCAGCTCGAAGTGGAGGCCACGCTGCAGTCGCGCGCCAGCCGCAGCGATGACTGCAAGGAAGGCGTAGCCGCCTTCATGGAGAAGCGCAAGCCCCAGTTCAAGGGCCGTTGAGAACCCGCATCACAAGGAGCCAGCGCATGAGCGCCAGCAGCAACGAACGTATCCTCGTCACCATCGAAGACGGCGTCGCCGACGTCCGCCTGAACCGCCCCGACAAGATGAACGCGCTCGACCAGGCCATGTTCGACGCGCTGATCGAGACCGGCGAGCAACTGGCGCGCATGCCCGACCTGCGCGCCGTGGTCCTGTCAGGCGAGGGCCGCGCCTTCTGCGCGGGGCTGGACATGGGCCGCATGGCGGGCATGTTGTCGGGCGGTGGCGGCGAATCCCACAACGACAGCATCGGCGCGGGCCGCCTCGGCAAGCGTACCAACGGCATGTCCAATCGCCCGCAGTACGCGTGCATGGTCTGGCGCGAACTGCCGGTGCCGGTCTTCGCCGCGGTCCACGGCGTGGCTTTCGGCGGCGGGCTGCAGGTGGCGCTGGGCGCTGACGTACGCTACGTCGCGCCCGATACCAGGCTGTCGGTCATGGAAATGAAGTGGGGGCTGGTGCCCGACATGGCCGGCATGGTGCTCACGCGCGGCCTGGTGCGCCCCGACGTGCTGCGCGAGCTGATCTACAGCGCGCGCGTGCTGAGCGGCACCGAAGCCTGCGAACTGGGCCTGGGCACCTACCTCGCCGACGACCCGCGCGCCGCGGCGCTGGAAGCCGCGCGCCAGGTGGCACAGAAGAACCCGGATGCGATCCGCGCGGCCAAGCGCCTGATGGCGGTGGTGGAGCGCGGCGACAATGCCGCCATCCTGCAGGCCGAGTCCGACGAGCAGGACCGGCTGGTCGGCTCACCCAACCAGCGCGAGGCAGTGCTGGCCAATATGCAGAAGCGCGCGCCGCGCTTCGAGCCGGCGGGCTGAAGCAAGCCGCTCAGTGGTGGTGCCGCGCGGCTCGCCGGCGGCGCCACCACAACGCATAGACCACCACGTTGACCACCAGCACCACCGCGCCGAGCCACAGCTGCACCGCGGGCGTGAGCCCGGCCGGATAGATCAGCGGCAACAGGTAGCGCTCGACAAAACCGCCGCTGTAGCCCGCCTGTCCCGCGGCCCGGCGCAGCATGTTTTCCAGCGGCGTCAGCGGGCAGATCCAGCCGGACCATTCGATCAGCACGCCCCACACCGCCGCCGGCAGGTGCAGCCATGCGACACGCGGCCAGCGCAACACCAGCAGGCCGCCCGCCACCACGAACAGGATAAACAGCCCGTGCACGATGACCACCAGGTCGGCCAGCCAGGCTGTGATCGGCATCGCGCTCGGCGGCGGCCTCAGTTGCCGCCCGCCGTGTCCATCCAGTAGCCCGGGCGCGCGAACTGCGCCTTCAGGTGCTCGATGAAGAAACGGATCTTGGCCGGCACCGGCCGCTGCTGCGGGTACACGGCAAGGATGTCGTAGGCCGGCAGCGCGTATTCGTCCAGCACCGTGATCAGCTCGCCGCTTTCCAGCTGCGGCAGGATCTCCCAGGTCGAGCGCCAGCCCAGGCCCAGGCCCTCGCCGGTCCAGCGGTGCAGCAGCTCGCCGTCGTTGCAGTCCAGGTTGCCGTTGACGCGCACGGTCACGGTCTTGCCGTTCTGGCTGAAGTACCAGCCGCGCTGCTGGCCGCCCTGCAGGTTGAACGCCAGGCAGTTGTGCTGGGCCAGGTCGTCCAGCGTCTGCGGCACGCCGTACCTGGCGAAGTACGCCGGCGTGCCGCACACCACGCGCTTGTTCGAGGCCAGCTTGATCGCGACAAAGTTCGGGTCGATGGCGCCGCCGATGCGGATGCCGACGTCATAGCCTTCGCGCACCAGGTCGACCACGCGGTCGGTCAGGTTGAACGAGATCTGCACTTCCGGGTTGGCCGAGAGGAACGCCGGCGCGTGCGGTGCCACGTGCTTGCGCCCGAACGCCGCCGGTGCCGAAACGATCAGGTGGCCGGTGGCCTTGTGCTTGCCTTCGGCGATCAGCATCTCGGCGCGGTCCAGGTCGGCCAGCGCCTTCTTGCACTGCTCCATGAACACCGCGCCCTGCTCGGTCACGGCGATGCGGCGCGTGGACCGGTGCAGCAGCTTGACGCCGATGCGGGCTTCCAGCGCGTTGATGCGGCGGCCGATCATCACCGGCGTCACGTTCTGCGTGAGCGCCGCGGCCGCCATGCTGCCGTGCTCCACCACGGCGATAAAGGCTTCGATTTGCTTGAGTTTGTCCATCGGATATTCGTCTCCCGGGCGCCATTGTGCGGCATCCCCGGGGATGTGGCATCCCTGCGCGGCTGATGGGCAGGATCGCGGCATCCGCATACGGCCGCGTCAGGGCCGCTGCCAGGGGCATGCCGCGTCACCCCAAGCCGGTGCGGAATCAGGCGGCCGGAGCCGCCCGCGCCCTGACCTGCGCGTTCATCTCGGCCGCTTCGCCCAGCACATGGGCCAGCCGCCGCAGCGGCCGGCTGCATTGCACGTGCAGGTACAGGTAGCAGGCCGCGCCGGTCACCACCATCACGCCGTAGAGCCACAGCAGCGTCCCGGCCATGGCCTGCTGGCGCGGCAGTGCCGCCACCACGGCCGCGGCCGGCGCCAGTGCCAGCAGCCCTGCCAGGGTACGCGCAGCACCTTCCCACAACCGCAGTTGCAACACCACACGCCGCTGGCGCGCCTGCAGCTGCTGCGGCGGGATGCGCGCCAACCGGCGCAGCAGCGCATCCTCGGCCACGCTGTGGCGGTCCATCTCGGCGGCCTGCCAGCGCAGCGGATGGCGCAGCCTGGCCAGCACGGTGCCGGCGCGCGTGAGTCCGGCGCCGACGTAACAGGCGGCCGACAAGGCCAGCAGCGCCTCGAAGGTCCGCAGCGACCACGGCGGCACCGGGTGCTTCAGCCACAGCCGCCAGACGGCCAGGGCCGCGCCACTCAGGATGGTCGCGACCAGCGCCGCGATGAAGCCCGCCCACAGCGCGCGCCCGAGGCGGCCGCCCGGCGCCGGAGGGTAGGCGGCCGGCCCGGGCGGGACGGCGACAAGCGCCTCAAGCAGTTCGTAAGTAGACGGCAGCCTGGAATACATGGTCGGCCCGGATGGCGAGGAATCCCGCCATTTTGCCGCACTGCGCTGCGGCGGCCGGCTGGCGCGGCCCCGTACCCACCGCTGCGCTGCGTGCCCGCACCGTCACACCACATATCCAATTGCGTACCCCGGCGTACCCCCGCCGACCGTCCGATCTGGCTTCCAAGGCGATATTGCGTACCCCAGGTATCGAATCAACTGATCTCCCTTCTGTTTATCCCACCCCGCCTGCGGGAATAGGATCGACTCCAACGGAATTCACACCATCACTGGAGACAAGATCATGGCAAAGATGAGAGCAATCGACGCGGCAATCGCCGTGCTGGAGAAGGAAGGCGTGACCACGGCATTCGGCGTGCCGGGCGCGGCCATCAACCCGTTCTACTCGGCAATGCGCAAGTCGGGCAACATCAACCACGTGCTGGCCCGCCACGTCGAGGGCGCCTCGCACATGGCCGAAGGCTACACCCGTGCCGAGCCGGGCAACATCGGCGTCTGCGTCGGCACCTCGGGCCCCGCCGGCACCGACATGATCACCGGCCTGTACTCGGCCTGGGCCGATTCGATCCCCATCCTCTGCATTACCGGCCAGGCCCCGCGCGCCCGCCTGTACAAGGAAGACTTCCAGGCCGTCGATATCGAGTCGATCGCCAAGCCCGTGACCAAGTGGGCCGTGACCGTGCGCGAGCCGGCCCTGGTGCCGCAAGTGTTCCAGCAAGCCTTCCACATCATGCGTTCGGGCCGCCCGGGTCCGGTGCTGATCGACCTGCCGTTCGATGTGCAGGTGGCCGAGATCGAATTCGATGTCGACACCTACCAGTCGCTGCAGCCGTACAAGCCGGCTGCCTCGCGCGCCCAGATCGAGAAGGCCATCTCGATGCTGAACGCGGCCGAGCGCCCGCTGATCGTGTGCGGCGGCGGCGTGATCAACGCCGACGCGGCGGATCTGCTGGTCGAGTTCGCTGAACTGGTCAACGTGCCAGTGGTGCCGACCCTGATGGGCTGGGGCGTGCTGGCCGACGACCACCCGCTGCAAGCCGGCATGGTCGGCCTGCAGACCTCGCACCGCTACGGCAACGCCACGCTGCTGGCTTCGGACTTCGTGATGGGCATCGGCAACCGCTGGGCCAACCGCCACACCGGCAGCGTCGATGTCTACACCAAGGGCCGCAAGTTCGTGCACGTCGATATCGAACCCACCCAGATCGGCCGCGTGTTCGGACCTGACCTGGGCATCGTGTCGGACGCCAAGGCCGCGCTGGAACTGTTCGTTGAAGTTGCCCGCGAAATGAAGATGGCCGGCCGCCTGCCGTGCCGCAAGTCGTGGGTGGCCGACGTGCAGAAGCGCCGCCGCACCATGCAGCGCAAGAGCGATTTCGACAACGTGCCGGTCAAGCCGCAGCGCGTGTACCGCGAGATGAACCAGTACTTCCCGCGCGACGTGCGTTATGTCAGCACCATCGGCCTGTCGCAGATCGCCGCGGCCCAGTTCCTGTCGGTCAACGAGCCGCGCCACTGGATCAACTGCGGCCAGGCCGGCCCGCTGGGCTGGACCATCCCGGCCGCGATCGGCGTGAAGACCGCCTCGCCGGATTCGGATGTGGTGGCGATCTCGGGCGACTACGACTTCCAGTTCATGATCGAAGAACTGGCCGTGGCCGCGCAGTTCAAGGTGCCGTACATCCACGTGGTGGTGAACAACTCCTACCTCGGCCTGATCCGCCAGGCGCAGCGCAACTTCGAGATGGACTACTGCGTGCAGCTGGCCTTCGACAACGTCAACTCGCCTGAACTGAACGGCTACGGCGTGGACCACGTCAAGGTGGTCGAGGGCCTGGGCTGCAAGGCGATCCGCGTGTTCAAGCCGGAAGACATCGCCCCGGCCTTCGCCGAAGCGCGCGACCTGATGGCCGAGTTCTCGGTGCCGGTGGTGGTCGAGGTGATCCTGGAGCGCGTGACCAATATCGCGATGGGCACCGAGATCGACAACGTCAACGAATTCGAGCCGATCGAAGACCTCGAGGACATCGAGGAAGCGATCCTGAAGGAAGAAGTGGAAACGGCGTAAGCGGCACCATTCCAACATGGAAGCGCGGGCCACGGCCCGCGCA
>NZ_JBYSZW010000033.1:0-5013 GCF_058787575.1 Cupriavidus sp. FW305-3-2-15-C-LB2 | reverse complement strand
CCCCCCCCCCCCCCAAGTCCAGCGCCCCTGCATCACCGGTTCTGCACCGGCAGAACGACAACACAACTAAACCGGAGAGACTCATGACTAAACTTGCGGCCAACCTCACCATGCTGTTCAATGAAGTCGGTTTTCTCGACCGCTTCGAAGCCGCCGCGCGCGCGGGCTTCCGCGGCGTGGAATTCCTCTTCCCCTATGCCTTCCATGCGGACCAGATCGCTGACCGCCTGAACCGCTTCCAGCTGGACCTGGTGCTGCACAACCTGCCCGCCGGCAAGTGGGAAGCGGGCGAGCGCGGCATTGCCTGCCACCCGGACCGCGTCGGCGAGTTCCAGGACGGCGTGGGCGAGGCCATCAAGTACGCCAAGGTGCTGGGCGTGCGCCAGCTGAACTGCCTGGTCGGCATCCAGCCGCAGAACGTCAAGCGCGAGCAGGCCCAGGAAACGCTGGTGGAAAACCTGCGCTTCGCCGCCAGCGCGCTCGCCGCTGAGCATATCGACCTGCTGGTCGAGCCGATCAACACCTTCGACATCCCCGGCTTCTTCCTGTCGCGCACGCAGCAGGCGGTGGACCTGATCAACCAGGTCAATGCGCCCAACCTGTACGTGCAGTACGACATCTACCACATGCAGCGGATGGAAGGCGAGATCGCCAACACCATCAAGGCCAACCTGCCGAAGATCAAGCACGTGCAGCTGGCCGACAACCCGGGCCGCAATGAACCGGGGACCGGCGAGCTGAACTACCGCTTCCTGTTCAAGTTCCTGGACGAGATCGGCTACAACGGCTGGATCGGCTGCGAGTACAAGCCGAAGACCACCACCGAAGCCGGCCTGGGCTGGCGCGCCGAGCACGGCGTGCAGTAACGGGTTACCACCTACGCCAACCAAGACAGACTTAATCTCATTCAAGGAGACATCAACATGGCAAACCAACGCAACGTCGGCTTCATCGGCCTGGGCATCATGGGCGCACCGATGGCGGGCCACCTGCGCGCCGCCGGCCACACGCTGTTCGTGCATGACGTCAACCCGGCCCCGCAAGCGCTGGTCGATGCAGGCGTGACCGTCTGCACCAGCGCCGAGGAAGTCGCCAAGCGTGCCGACATCATCGTCATCATGGTGCCGGACACCCCGCACGTGGAAGCCGTTCTGTTCAGCGAAAAGGGCGTGGCCACCGCGTTCAAGGCTGCCGGCAAGGAAGCCAGCCACAGCAAGATCGTGGTCGACATGAGCTCGATCTCGCCGATCGCCACCAAGGACTTCGCCGCGCGCATCAACAAGCTGGGCGCCTCGTACCTGGATGCTCCGGTGTCGGGCGGTGAAGTGGGCGCCAAGGCTGCTTCGCTGACGATCATGGTCGGCGGCCCGCAGGAAGCCTATGACCAGGTCAAGCCGCTGTTCGACCTGATGGGCAAGAACGTCACGCTGGTCGGTGGCAACGGTGACGGCCAGACCACCAAGGTGGCCAACCAGATCATCGTCGCGCTGAACATCCAGGCCGTGTCCGAAGCCCTGCTGTTCGCCTCCAAGGCCGGCGCCGATCCGGCCAAGGTGCGCCAGGCGCTGATGGGCGGCTTTGCGGCTTCGCGCATCCTGGAAGTGCACGGCGAGCGCATGGTCAAGCGCACCTTCGACCCGGGTTTCCGCATCGAACTGCACCAGAAGGACCTGAACCTGGCGCTGCAGGGTGCCAAGGCACTGGGCGTGGCACTGCCCAACACCGCCACCGCGCAGGAGCTGTTCAACACCTGCGCCGCCAACGGCCTGGGCAAGCAGGACCATTCGGCCCTGTGCCGCGCGATCGAGATCATGTCTAACCACCAGATCGCCAAGTAAGCAGCAACCACGTCGTCCCCGCCCTGCGGGGACGACTAGCTTTCCCCGTCAGCACCAGGACTTTTCATGCTCGCCACCGAACCTCAAGCCGCCCTGCTCTCGCCCCAGCGCGCCGCAGCGCATCCCGCACAGTCCGACGCGCGCGCGCTGTTGCGCGACCTGTTCGACACCGCGGTCGCTTCCGTCAGCGCCAGCCATTGCCTGCCGCCGCACCTGCCCACGCCGCCCAAGGGCCGCACGGTGGTGATCGGCGCCGGCAAGGCCGCTGCCGCGATGGCGCAGGCGGTCGAGGCGAACTGGCAAGGCGAGCTGTCGGGCCTGGTGGTGACGCGCTACGGCCATGGCGCCGATTGCCAGCGCATTGAAGTGGTCGAAGCCGCGCATCCCGTTCCCGACGAAGCCGGCCAGCGCGCCGCGCAGCGCATGGTGGAACTGGTGCAGGGCCTGACCGCCGACGACCTGGTGCTGTGTCTGATTTCCGGCGGCGGCTCCGCGCTGCTGGCCGCGCCCGCGCCGGGCCTGACGCTGGCCGACAAGCAGGCCGTGAACAAGGCGCTGCTCAAGAGCGGCGCGAGCATCGGCGAAATGAACTGCGTGCGCAAGCACCTGTCCGCGCTCAAGGGCGGACGCCTGGCGCTGCACTGCGCCCCGGCCCGCGTCGAGACCCTGCTGATTTCCGATATACCCGGCGATGACCCGACCCTGATCGCAAGCGGCCCGACGCTGCCCGACGCGACCACCTGCGCCGACGCGCTGGCCGTCATCGCCAAGTACGGCATTGAAGTCCCCGCCAACGTGCGCGCCCACCTGGAGAGCGGCGCCGGCGAAACGCCCAAGCCCGGCGATGCCCGCTTCGAAGGCCACCGCAACCTGACGCTGGCCACCGCGCAGCAATCGCTGGAAGCCGCGGCCGCGCGCGCGCGTGAACTGGGCTACGAGGCCCACATCCTGTCCGACTGCATCGAAGGCGAAGCCCGCGAAGTGGCCGAAGTGCACGCTGCCATCGCGCGCCAGGTGGCGCAGCGCGGCCAGCCCTTCAGCAAGCCCTGCGTAATCCTGTCCGGCGGCGAGACCACCGTGACCGTGCGCGGCAAGGGCCGCGGCGGGCGCAATGCCGAGTTCCTGCTGGCCCTGGCGGTGGCGCTCGACGGCCTGGCCGGCGTGCACGCAATTGCCGGCGACACCGACGGCATCGACGGCTCCGAGGACAACGCCGGCGCGCTGCTCTCGCCCGACACCCTGACCCGCGCCGCCGCGCGCGGTCTGTCGGCGCGCGCGCACCTGGACAACAACGACGGCTACGGCTTCTTTGCCGGCGTGGGCGACCTGATCGTCACCGGCCCGACCCGCACCAATGTGAATGACTTCCGCGCCATCCTGATTGTGTAGGTCCTGCAGTCGTCAGCGCAGTACCGCCATACCGAAGCAGTCGTTCACCTGAACAGCATTACCCGGCGCGCCACATGGCGCGCCGTCCGAGAATGGAAGAGGAGACATCATGAGACGCCAGCGCAAAGCGAAGATCGTTGCCACGCTTGGACCCGCAAGCACCGACATCGCGGTGATCCGCGAACTGTTCGAGGCGGGCGCCGACGTGTTCCGGCTGAACTTCAGCCACGGCACGCACGAAGACCACCGCGCGCGCTACGACGCCGTGCGCAAGATCGAGGCCGAAACCGGCCGCCCGATCGCGATCCTGGCCGACCTGCAGGGCCCGAAGCTGCGCATCGGCACCTTCGCCGCCGGCAAGGTCGCGGTGCGCGCGGGCGATGTATTCGTGCTCGACAGCGATCCCACCCCGGGCGACGGCACCCGCGTCTACCTGCCGCACCCCGAACTGTTCGCCGCCGCGCAGCCGGGCCAGTCGCTGCTGATCGACGACGGCAAGGTACGCCTGTCGATCGAGGCGGTGACCACCGGCACCATCACCACGCGCGTGGTCAACAACGGCACGCTGTCCGACCGCAAGGGCGTGAACGTGCCCGACGCCGTGATCCCCATCCCCGCGCTGACCGAGAAGGACCGCAAGGACCTGGACTTCGCGCTGTCGCTGGGCGCTGACTGGATCGGCCTGTCGTTCGTGCAGCGCCCGTCCGACATCGTCGAAGCGCGCGAGATCGTCGGTACCCGTGCCGGCATCCTGTCCAAGATCGAGAAGCCGGCCGCGCTGCAGCAGCTCGAAGAGATCGTGCGCGTGTCCGATTCCGTGATGGTGGCGCGCGGCGACCTCGGCGTGGAACTGCCGCCCGAGCGCGTGCCCGGCGTGCAGAAGCGCATCCTGCGCGTGTGCCGCCAGCTGGGCAAGCCGGTGGTGATCGCCACGCAGATGCTGGAATCGATGATCGACTCGCCGGTGCCGACCCGCGCCGAAGCGTCGGACGTGGCCAGCGCCATCTATGAAGGCGCCGACGCGGTGATGCTGTCGGCCGAGTCGGCCAACGGCCGCTACCCGGTGCCGGCGGTGTCGATGATGAACCGCATCGTCACCGAGGTGGAACGCGACCCGCTGTACCGCAACCTGCTCGACGCCCAGCACGAGACCCCGCTGAACACGCGCCAGGATGCGATCTGCGCGGCGCTGCGCGAAGTCACGCAGATCATCGGCGCCGTCGCGACCGTGACCTACACGTCCTCGGGCGCCACCGCGCTGCGCGCCGCGCGCGAGCGGCCGTGCGCACCGATCGTCAGCATCACGCCAAACCTGGAAATCGCGCGCCGCCTGGCCATTGCCTGGGGCGTCCACTCCACCGTGAGCCCGGATGTGCAGAGCGTGGATGAAATGGTCGAAGCCGCCACGCGCGCGGCGGTGGCCGAAGGTTATGCCGTGCCTGGCGACCAGATCACCATCGCCGCGGGGATGCCGTTCGGGCAAGGCGGGACCACCAACCTGCTGCGCGTGGCTGAAGTTGGCGCCAGCGCGGTGGCAACCGCACCGGCTGCGCGCGAGGCCGCCTTGGCCTGACCGCGCTGCTTGCGTTCCCGTCCCGGAACGTTCGCGTCATGACGGAACCGGGTGCAGACCCGGTTTCTTTGTTTTGCCGCACACCGCCTGCGTTGCCCGTCTCCAGGGCGAGTGGGTGGTGTTTTTTTGTTTGGGCCTGGTGTCCGGCACCGAAAACAGCAGCTGACACCGGATTGCTATACTGCTTGCCATCCTCCCACCCCGCAATTTCCC